>CACYKP010000005.1 GCA_902775025.1 uncultured bacterium
GTTTTAATTACATTTAATCCTTGTTTTTTTGCAAACTCTATTGCATCACCTTCAAAACAAAAATCTGTATCAAAACTTTGTGAGCCGATTATTTCATCTCTCACAACTCCGCCTATATAGTATAGATTTTTATCGGTCAGTAAGTTTTTCATTTTTCCTGCTTTTTGTTATGAATAATAGAAGAAGCAAGCGCACTTAGTATAAACACCAAACCTAAAAGTCCCGTTACAACCTCCGGCACTTCGTGAAAGGTTGAAACAAACATTAAAATTGCAAGTGTCCCAATTGCCCAATGAGCGCCGTGTTCAAGGTATAAAAATTGATCAAGAGTTTTCTTTTCAACTAACATTATAGTAAGTGAACGCACAAACATCGCACCAATAAACAAGCCGATTGTAATTATAATAATATCCTGACTTAATGCAAAAGCCCCTAATACTCCATCAAGCGAGAAGGAAGCATCAATAAGCTCTAAATATAAAAAGCCCACAAGACCGGAACATTTTACGGTATCTGCACAAAGTTTTGCTCGTTCTTCTTGACGTTTTTCAAGCCATTCGGCAAGTTCCTGCAACACCTGAACTTAAAACCGACAAGCGTTGTTCAATAGGAATAAAATAAAGAAGTATGCCTAATGCGATTAAAGTCGTTGCAGTACAAATGCCTTTAAACTTATGAAGTTTTTGTATATTTTTTTCTATAAAACCAAGCCAATGGATATCTTTATCTTCTTCCGTAAAATAATCCATAAATAGCATAAGAAGGAATGCTCCGCCGAATGCAACTATAGGTGCGTGTGTAAGTTCTAAATAGTGAGCATATTTGTTTACATCATGTAGCGCCATGTCCAAAACGGATAATATATTTACCCCTGCAAATATTGATACGACAAGAAGCGGGAATAAAAATCTCATCCCGAATACTGCAATAATTATCCCCCAAGTTATAAATCGGTGGCGCCATTTTTCTGACATTCCCTCCAATTTCATAGCGTTAACGACTGCGTTATCAAAAGATAAGCTTATTTCTAATATTGCAAGCACAGAGGCAATAAATACACAAGTAAAGCCTGTTCCGGCAAGGACATGTTCCCCCCAAAGATACGCTGCAATTAAACCAAAAATTGTTACAAAATATGATCCTGAAAAATACTTTAACATAATCTCTCCTAATTACAAAAAAATTATAGTATAATTAAAACCAAGAGTAAATATTCTATGGAGTTTATATGGATATAGAGAAAAATATTGATGTTATTATCGATAATTTCACAAAGTTAAAATCTTGCAAAGATAATATTCAAAAAATTGCTGAGATTAGCATAAAAGCAATAGAAAACGGAAATAAGATTTTATTATGCGGAAATGGTGGTTCTGCTTCTGATGCTCAGCACATAGCGGCTGAACTTGTTGTCAAGTATAAAAAACTAAGAAGGGCGCTGCCTGCTATTGCGCTAACAACTGATACTTCTATAATGACTGCAATTGGTAATGATATAAGCGCAGAAAAGATTTTTGAGCGTCAAGTAGATGCATTGGGCGTAAAGGGTGATATATTAATTGCAATATCAACCAGCGGGAATAGCATTAATATTATAAATGCCATTAATACAGCAAAAGAAAAAGGTTTGGTAACGATTCTTTTTACAGGTTCGAATGGCGGAAATGGTGCTAAAATTTCTGATATAGTATTAAAGGTTCCTTCGGATATTACAAATAATATTCAAGAAATGCATATTGCTTCAGGACATTTAATTTGTGATCTAATAGAAGAACATTTTGCAAAATAAATTTATTTTATGATAAAATCCATGGTGTAAATTAAGGAGGGAAAAATGAGAAAGATAATATTGTCATTATTTACAGTAGCTTTATTAATATTGCCGTCGTCGGCAGCAACAACTTGGAATGCAACAAACAGAGTTGCTCCCGTAGGTAAAGTTATTATAGAAAAGAACAGTTTGCCGGCTAAGCTTCAATACAAAGTTGTAGAAGACGCTGTTGATAATTCACAAACTTCAACTACAAATATAGTTCAAGTTACAAAAGCTGATTTGGCTTATGCGGGAAATGATAACGAAGTTGCCGCAGTAATAGCTTATGAACTCGGTCAAATTATTAACGGTAAAAGCGGAAAAGATAACATTAGAGCAGCTGCAAAAGCACTTTTGGCTCAAAAATTAAGCGGAGAGAACATTGTTAATACAACTGCAAATAGCGAATATTGGAACAGTAAAACCGCATTAAGAGATCAAAAAGAAGCTGATATGACAGCAGTAGATTTGATGGTTAAAGCCGGTTATAATCCATTAGCTTTAGTTGTTGTAATTACAAAAATGCCGGGGACGAATTTGGAATTAGTAATGGGGAAACCTGCTAACTCAGAAAGAGCCATGAGTGCATATAACTATTTAGCTTACAATTATCCTGAAAAAGTAAAAGCAGGATATGGATGTCAAGAATACAGAAACTTTTTAACTTATGCTGACCCTATAGTTGAAAAAAGAAACAAAAGTAAACGACAAGTTAAAAAATTTGCAAAAGAACAAGAAAAAATTAAAAAGGAAAGAGCAAAAAGCCTAAATCAATACAAAATGTCCGGCGGTCTAAGCGGTTGGGATGCAACTTATGCAATCTTGAATGAAATGACAACAACAGAAAAGAAATAGTAAAGGAAAAACAAATTAAAACCGAGCAGATTTATTCTGTTCGGTTTTTTTGTATATGCATTTTACCTTTTTACTTTTGTAAATTTTTATAAAGATAAATGATAAAAGTGAAATTTTTTTTTATTTAAATACTTTATATATATGAGAATATAAAAAGGATAATAATATGGGTATTACAAGCAATATTAAAACATTAGCAATGCAAATTGCACAAAAATTGGATAAAAAAGACGGTCAGGATAATAATATTACTGCAGATACTTGGAAAAAATATGCTATTACTGAATATGGCGCTAGAGAAGGGGGTGTAAAAACTCAAATCAGCATTTTCGAAGCATCAAAAAATATTGAATATTATCTTCGAAAAACAGCAAAAAGAGAAAATTTATCTGAAAATGATATTGCTGAAAGATGGTTGAAAAATTTAGATAGTGCGGAAGGAAATAAGAAAATTGAAACCAGCAGAAAGATTCAAAATGAACAAACACAAAAGCCCACATCCGCAAAACAGAGTGAATTAGTTCAACAATTGGCAGAGAACAAGGCTAAACTTGATAATTTTTTAAAATTCCCGAAACCTGTGAAAGAAATTACAAAAGAAGATGTTTGCAACTTAATGCAAAATGAAATAAAACGTAGAGATATGAAAGACGGAAGCGTCAGTCTTTACAATATTCATTATTGGTCTGATAAAATACTAAGTGTGGCAGCAGAATATAATATACAGCCGGCATTATTTGTTGCTATTATGGCGCAAGAAACTACAGGAAATTTTAAAACGAATAGAATAGATTCAGGGTTTGGACGCGGAATAATGGGTATAACATCAATAGCTGCGAATGACATTTTGAAAGACAGAACAGATGCATACTTAGCTATGAATAAAGAATTAACTGAAGATGTTCTATATAAAAAGGATGCTTCAGGTAAATTAGTAAAAAGATTTACCAACACAAAAGATTTTTTAAATGCTTGTGTTAATGACAGCACTTTCTGTTTAAAAGTTGGGCTTCTTGCATTTGAGATGAAATATATGCACCAAGTGGTAAATAATAAATTAAAATTACCGAACAAACAAGATTGGAACAGGATATCATTTGCTGATAAAATTAAAATGGTTAAAGAACAATTAGAATCCGGACAAATTGAGATCTCAACTCAAGAAAATATGCATTTCATGGATAAAGCTGCAAAGAAATATAATAATAGTACATTTGTATACAAAAGCGGTCCCAATAAAGGGAAACAAGTTATGAATGTATATCATGAACAAGTATCTGACTCTTTACTTGTTAACGGATATAATTTTAACGGTGATTACTTGGTTATCAAAAAAAGCTAGTAACCTATACCAAGATATAATTATAAACTTGCCCTAACGTATCAAAAAATGCATTTTCGTTACCAAAGAATACATACATTTCTGCCTGATTTTTGCCAAGCATTTGTAAATCGTTTGTTTCTATTGGCGGCCCTGCCGGAGTAGTTCTTGCCGGATTCTTAGGGTTCGATATTTGTCCGGTTGCTCTTAAAATTGGTATCATAAGATTATTCTCAAATACTTCATATTGAGTTAAACCTTTTGTAATTACTCCTATATTATTGTTATCTTCATCAATTAACAAGCCTCTTTGCATTGGTGCAGTATTATTTTTAACTTCTATACCTTTTTCATTTGGCAGATTTTTTCTTATATCATAATCAGGTTTGAATTGGCGCTTTATCAATGTATTCATATCTTCAGAATATACTGTATATATTGGTTCATTTAATTCAAAACCTGCATAAAGAATATGATTTTTACCGGTATTTTCCCACTCAAACGATAGTTTAATAAAAGCGGAATTCTTATCCAACGTTACAAAAAGCGGAACAATATCCCATGATCCTTCCAAATCTATTCTTAAAGTTGCTCTTGTAGGAGTGTTTAATACGATTTTAGAACGCATAACTTTAAATTTCACACCTACATCGTTTACATCAGGTGCGGAATTATAACTATCACCAAGGTCTTTAAAATCTTTTAGTGAAAATTTTATTCCGTTTATGTAGATTTTGTTGCGCTTTACAACTAAACAAATCCGAGAATTTTCGATAGAATTTTCTGTGATTTTTAAATCTGATGATGTACAGACGGGAAGTAAAAATTCGGTTTCATAAGGCTTTACATTATTTACTTCTGCTAAATATTTATATATATTTCCATAATCCTCTGTAACAGGTATTCTTTGAGTATCAGCAAGTAAATATTTATCAAAACCTTTCCTTGCAGCGATTTTTTCATAACCTTCTAGTGTTTCTACAGATTCAAATTCTACTATTCCGGAGAACGGTTTTCCAGATACGTTTAATATCTTATTTTTATCAAAATGTTCTTTAAATTTTATCTCATCTATAATCCCATCTGCGATTTGAAGAATTTTTTTATACCTTGTAATATTTTCTTTATGTACTTCATCTGTTGAACAACCGCAAATACTGTCGTGTGCTTGATTTTTTATAAGCATTTTATACGCATATTCTATTAAATTGTCGTATTGATTATTGTCGAGTGTTTTTACAAGCCTTGATACTAAATCAAGCTTATATGTACATTCAACATTAAATCTTTTTAAGTCAAGCCTTGAAGAATAGCAGCCTTGCAGAGTAAAGGTATTTGAATTATCTCTGAGTTCTCCGTTAAATCTGTGCTGAGAAAAATTGTTTTCTACTCGTTTAAAATAATCAAAAGGATTACTTAAAGTTATATAGTATTCATCTTTTAATAAATTATTTACAGCTTCAATTTGTTCAGGCAAATCTTCTTCAATTCCCAAATGGTCTGCACCAATTGGCAGCAGAAGATAATCTGAATTTGATTTTTCTGCTATCAAGTCCAGATTTTTTTTCAAAATACTTGCTTTTGTTTCCATATCCGTATTAACAGAAAATACATCGTTAAAATATCCTCGGACAAGGTTTACAGTATCCATTCCGCACCACTTGAATTCAGATGGAGTATCCTTAGGGCAACCTCTCCAAACAATGCATTTATCAATCCCATAATCTCTTAAGACATCAACAACATTTTGGCTATGCCCAAAAGTGTCAGCAAGATATCCGATAAAATCATTGCAGCCAAACTCTTGAGCTTTTTTAATACCTATTTCAAGGTTTTTTGCAAAGCAAGTTTTGTCTGTCAAAAATTCATCAACTAAACAATAAAAAGGCCCTATAAAAAGTTTTTTATGTCTGATTAATCCTTCAATCAGCATTCTATTTTCAGGGCGCATTTCAAGGTAATCTTCTAATGCGCTGATTTGTCCGTCAAAATAAAACGAGGGGATTCTTCCTTTGTAAAGCATGTCTAAAACGTTATCGAACACTCTTAAAAGACGCATTCTGAATACTTCAAACTCTCTATACCATTCCCTATCCCAATGGGTGTGCAAATATGCTATAACATGCTTTGTCATACCAATTATTTTACAACAAATCAATTAAATATAAAATATGTAAAGTTTTATACACTAAATATAGTATTTTTTTTAAATTTATTAAACTTGTTTTTATTTTAGTCCGTTTAACATGTTGACTTTGTCTAAAAAAGTATTAATACAAAAATAAAAATAGGAGAGTCCGCTATGGGAATGGCAGCATCACAAGCAAGATATTTAGCATTAACCGCACGAAAGACCAATACTGAATGGGAAGGTCAGCAGATCAACCAAGCAAGAACAGCTTTAGCTAATCAAAGTGCTAATTTGTTCAATCGATTGTTAAATATGGAAGTTCCCAACCCTCCTAAAGAAACAGATTATACAGAAGTTCAGTATTCATATTCAGATGGAGATAATGATTCTGTTATTAATAAATGGGAAAAAATCGGGAATAAGAACGGTGAATATAATTATATTGTTCAGCATTATTATATGGCGGACATATTTACCGGTTCAAAAAAACAACTCCAAGATCCGCAAGTTCAGCTGGGCGATGTACTTAAAAAGTTGGATTATGATCCTGCAACAACTACTGTCGAAAAAGATGGCAGCGGGATAAAAGTAACTTATAAAATTAATAACTATCCTTACGAGCAGCAATATGATAAAAAAATAACTCAAGAAGATATAGATCGTGATGATAAGCTCAAAAGCGCAGTTACAAATTTTGAGACCGCAATCGGTTATGCAAAGGCTGACGGGACATTAAATACTGATGCAGTATATGGATATCAAGATTCTGATGGAACTTGGCATTTCTTTATAGCAAATGAATATAATAAAATTAATGAAAGTCAAACTTCTGAAGAAGCCTTCAAAAATGCTCTTACAAAATTTGAAACAGAGCATAAGTTGTTAGATGATAAAGGCGATTTGACTTATGATAACATATACTATTATAAATCAAGTGACGGAACATATCATTTTACGGTTAATACACAAACAACAGAAGATTCTTTTGTAAAAGCTTACGATAACATTGATTATTCAACTGTATACGGTCCGGCTTACGTTGGTAACTCAAAACTTACAGAATTAAATAAGCTTGTTGTTGATAAAGATAAAGGAATTGATCAAGTATCAGATCTTGCACAGATTTTAAGAGATTGTCCTTCTGATTCAATAAATAAATATGTAAGCTTTGATAGCGACGGCAATCTTTTGTATGATGGGAAAGGTATTTATACTTTTGAATTAAACGGCAAATCTTATTACACGACTCAAGCTGATTTATTAAGATCTGCCCAATCTTCAACAAAAGCAAGAAATGGTATTGATACTCAAACTAAATTGAACTATTATAATGCTTCATATATATCTAAAAAAATCGAAGAAAAAAATCAAGCTTTGCTTGAAACAGATAATAAGGGAAGATTCAAATCCGTAAGATTTGATAATGATACAAATACTTATACTCTGAATTTTGAAGAAGTAACGAATGATGCCGCATACCAAGATGCTATGAACGCTTATTTGCATAAAAAAGCACAGTATGAAAAAACAATCGCTGATATTAATGCAAAAACTTCTATTATTCAAAAAGAAGACAGAACTCTGGAATTGCGATTAAAGCAGCTTGATACGGAACAAAATGCTTTGGCGACCGAAATGGATGCTGTTAAAAAGGTTATTAAAGATAATATTGAAAAAACATTCAAAACATTCTCTGATTAATAGCTGAAGATATTTTATTATAAAGTTTGTAGAATTTTACTATAAAGATCATTCGCTAACGCTCAGGATGACGAGTACGCCCAAAGCACTTCATACAAGGATAACGAATTGGGTTTACGCAATACAGGCACGTCATTCTGAGGGAAATAACCATTTTACCCGAAGAATCTATTTCTTAATAAGCATAGATTTTTCCCGCCAACTCTATACAAATTTACAAAGCCTTTTGTATTCGTTTATTAATATCTGTTTAGCAGGAGGCATTTCTATAAAGTCCCAAGGTAATTCTTCGTTAAAATCGAAACCTTCAACAGATTTTGTTATGTCTATATTTAAGCCTTTTATTGCTTTTTTATAAGCTCCGATTTTACCTCCGTTATTGTAAATCTCAACTAAAGCAGGTGTAATATTTTCGTCGGAACGTGAAAGAACAGTTTGCCAATAATCCCATTTTGCGCTTGAAAATTTTGAATTTATACCTATTTTGGATAATTCTTTTTCTAAAAACTTTTGCTTTTTTTCCAAAGATTTTATATCTTCTCTTTTTGACCATTGTAATGGAGTTTGCGGTTTAGGTACAAATGTAGAAAATGAAAATTCAATATTGAATCCCTTGTTTTCATTTTTAATTTTTTTAGCTAAAGATATGAATTCTTCTATATCTGTGTAAGTTTCAGAAGGGATTCCAATCATTGAATAAATTTTAAGTCCTTTTAGACCGTTATCTTTTGCGATTTTAACCGCATTTAGGATTTGTTCTTCTGTTAAATTTTTATTAATAAATTTTCTAAGCCTCTCGCTTGCGGCTTCAATTGCTATTGTGGAATGCTTTTGTCCACCCAGAACAAGAGTTTTAACCGTGTCTGCCGTTACCGAATCAGTTCGAAGAGAAGATATTCCAAGCTCAATATTTTGACCGTTTTCGATTTTATTTCTAATATAGCTCATTATGTCATTAAATTGAGGATGGGCACTAATTTGTGCACCTAAAAGTGCAATTTTATTTGTATGTTTAAGTCCTAATTCAATAGCATCTATAATTTTATCATACTCATAATATCTGTACGGGAGATTTGTGAATGATGCAGTACAAAATGCGCAGCGATTCATGCACCCTCTGGAAACTTCTATGATAAAGGTATTTTTAAAATAACTTTTTTCACTGATTATTGGAGTATAGATTACGTTATTCAGACTGACAGACGCTTTTTTACATTGTTTGTTAGGAATATAAATTCCTTCTAATTCTGATAATTGATTAAGAGTTTCTTTTTTTGAAAGTTTTAATTTTAATATATCAAGAATTTTATCAAAAATTTCTTCTCCGTCGCCTATTATCATAAAGTCAAAGAAGGCTTCGTAAGGTTTTGGATTTGTAGTAATAACAGGGCCTCCCGCAAAAATAAGTGGTAAATATTCGTTTCTGTCTTTTGCATAAAACGGTATGCTAAGTTTGTCGAGTACTTCTAAAACTCCTAAACAGTCAAAATCAAAAGATAAAGAAAAAGCAAGAGAGTCAACTTCTTTGAAATTAATGCTTACGTTGTCCGTTGAAATTCTGACAGCATTAATTCCTTGTTTTTCGTCTGCAATTTTGTAAAGCCAAAGATATCCTAAAGATGACAGTGCAAATTCTTCAATAGCCGGATATGCCATCACAAAGTTGTATTCGCCTGTTTTTGGAGTATATAGTTTCATAAATATAGAATAGAAAAAAAAACACTTAATATCAACTACAAACGATAATGGTAACTAAGAACAATAACTTAAAGTTTCTTCGATTGCACCAAAAGCGTAATTTATATTTACCCCTGTATGACAGATTTGAGCAAATATCCATTTTAAGAAAAGTTTGGATCTTTCCCGCTTCATATATTAATTAACATTTTTAATATACAATTCTTCCAGCAAGACGCAAAAAGTTGCAGCTATTGCAGGTGCAAAAATTACTCCGACTATACCTAAGTATTGTGCAGTTACCAGCAAGAAGAAATATATTATTAGCGGATGTATGTCTAATAACTTACCGAATACATAAGGTCTTACAAGATTATTTTCCGCCCATTGAGCAAAGCCAAAAATTAACACAACAAGCCCGATTTTTATTGCTCCCAGTTTACATACCGCTATCATTATTATTATAAATGCAATTGTAGGACCTACAACAGGAACAAGGTCAAAAACAGCTGTCATTAAACCCAATATTAATGCATAATCAATTCCTAAAATTGCTAAACCAATCACAATAATTAAACCCACGCTTGTTAGTGTTACCACTTGAGCAAGTATATATCCGCCGACCTTTTGAGAAATTGATTCTATTATCTCGTCTGCTCTTTGTTTTAAATCCTTAGGGAATAGGCTTAAATATCCTTTTTTAACTGTCTTTTTGTCAGCCATAAAATAGTAAATTATTATACAAGCTGCAAGAAAATAAACTAAAAAAGCGGCAATTCCTTTGCTGAACATTATTGATTTATCAACAATATTAGACGTAACATCAGACGCTGATGACATCAAACCGCCTAAATCAATGTTATTTATATTTGTATCCGCAAGATAAGGTATTTTTAATAAAAAAGTTTTTGTATGTTCAAATCTCTCCGGCAACGCTTCTATAAACGAACCAATTTGCTCTCCGCCGGTTACAATGATTGGTATTAATAACAAAAAAACAATAAAAAGTGTTCCCAATAACACAATTGCAGATGCTGCAGGGCGGTTAATTTTTTTGAATTTATCACATATCCTATCGACAATCGGATTTAGCGAACAAGATATTACAAAAGATGCAAAGAATAATATTGCGATATCTTTAATTTGTGCAATAAAAATTATAAACAAAATTGATAATACTAAAAATATAAAATTCTTTACTCCTAAATATTTTTCAAACAAATTAATCATATTAACTCTCCTAACAAATGTTATACTATCATAAAATTATCCTTTTATATATTCTCAATAAAAATAAATAATGATAAAATAAATTTATGGGTAATTTACTTGAGATAAAAAATCTGACGGTAGAATATAAAAATACTGAGTCAAATAATAAAAAATCAGGTGTAATAGCAGTAAATGATGTTTCTATCACAATTAAAGAAGGAGAGATATATGCACTCGCAGGAGAATCCGGATGCGGAAAATCAACTCTTTCAAAAGCTGTTACAAAATTAGTTCCGATTAAGTCTGGGGATATACTATTTGATGGTACAAGTATAATAAATCATAATAAAGAACAAAAAAAAGAGTATCCTAAGCAGGTTCAGATGGTTTTTCAAAACCCTTATTCAAGTTTGAATCCAAAAATGAAAATAGGTAATATTTTAACAGAACCTCTTGATATTAATACAGAGTATTCTAAAAATAGAAAAATTGCTATTATTAAAGAAGTCCTTGAGGAAGTCGGTCTTAACGAAACTATCCTTGATTTATATCCTCACGAATTTTCAGGAGGTCAAAGACAAAGAATTGCTATTGCAAGAGCATTAGTTCTTAACCCAAGACTATTAATTGCGGATGAACCGGTTAGTGCTTTAGATGCAAGCATTCAAGCTCAAATAATAAATCTTTTTAAGGAGCTGCGAAAACAGAGAAATTTGACAATTCTGTTTATATCACATGATTTGAATGTAATAAGATATTTGGCAGACAGAGTCGGAATTATGTATTTTGGTAAATTGATTGAAGAAAATGATGCACTTTCGATTTTTAATTTTCCTAAAAAGGATTATACAAAATTATTATTGAGTTCTGCACCTATTTTAAAAAAATAATCTACTCCGTTCGTATGAAAATTATTGCAAAATGTAAAAAAAATAAATTTTTCTCTAAAGTTTTTAAATTTTTTGCCGATATACATGATGTAGTATAGGACATGTCATGCGAAAATTGAACGGAATCACTATCAACGGAGAATATCTGGGTAATAGTGTTGTTATAAACGGTATGTTTAGAGCAATATGCACTATTTCTCCTGTTATAATGCGCGATTTTGTTCTTATAATTAATAAAATAGACAGATTAGACGAAGCAGTAAAAATACATAATTTTAATTGCGGATTTGATTGTATCGATATAGAGTTTGAAAATAAAACATCTAAAGGCATGGCTAGTCTATACTTTAAGCTTTACGATGGTGAACCGTTATTAAAAGACTGCAAATTAGTAATAGATAATGAGGAGTATAGTACTTTTGAAGAAAAAATAAAGTTGCGCACAAAAAATAATAAAGACATGACAAATCCTAACCAACAGCCCCAGAGTGGCAAGAATAGCGAACTTGATCGTCTGCAAAAAATAAGAGAGTTAAGGGAAAGAAAACAAGCAGAAAAAGCCGCAGGGACAAATTTTAATACAGGCAATTCGTCTAAAAATGCCCCGAATCGACAAAATCCTGCAAATCTTTCTCCTGAACAGCTGAAAGAACAAAAGAAAAAAGAACTTTTGGACAAAAAACGAAGACTTTTAGAAGCAAAAAAAGCTAAAACATCATCTGCTGATATATCTGCTGAACAAGTAAACTCTGAGCAAAACGAATTAGCATTAGAAATAAATAATGATGATTCAGGAATATCATCAACCAATTCAAGTGTACAAGATAAAAAGAAACCTGTAAGCAAACCAAGTACAATTGTAACACAGCCGGACGGCACTATTACTAATGAAAAAGGAGAGACCGTTGTAAAAGAAGAAAGGATAAATCCTGACGGTACGGTTTCGGAAGTTTATGTAAATCCAGATAATCCTGAAGAAGTTTATGAACAAAATGAAAATGGCGAATTTATATGCGAAAAACCCGCTCAGGAAGAGTCATATAATGGAAATGATTATGCTGATGAGTTGGGAGAAAACGAATTCCAAAATAATACAGACAGTATTTTAGAAAATTTATCTGATGAAGATTTAGAAAATATGTCAGATGAAGAACTTGCAGCCTTAGAAGCCAAACTTAATGCAGAATTGGGCGAAAATAGCGGAGAATATAACAATTATGATAATTATTCCTCAAATCAAGGCGGATATCAGGGTAATAATTTTAATTTTGATGGTTTTGCTCAAGAATTAGCTCAAGGTCTCACTGAAGGATTGACTCAAGGGCTAGCACAAGGGCTGGTTCAAGGTTTAAGCCAAATCGGCGTTAATGGGGTTGGTGCAGGGATTGGTGCGGGACAAAGTTTTAGTACTGAGATGAACGCTGGAATGGGGACCGGAATGGGAATGGGCGGAATCGGGAATAATTCGGGTTTTGAGAACACTGATTTTGGTGATTCCTTCAGTGGCGGGTTTTCTGATGGTAATATATCAGGGCAAGGTTTCAATTCTGCTCCCGTTCAGCAAATAATGCCCGACTACTCTCAAATAGACGGTATGAATTTTAATGCCGCTTATACTGCCAGAGATTCTTATTCCTATGACGAAAATTCAAATGTTGATGATATATCTGACTTCTATTCCGATTTTTATGATAATGTAAGTTCGTCAAACGAACAAAACTTAAATGCTCAATCACAACGTTCAGGCGCAGAAGGAGAAATGTCAGAATTAGATGCACTAAAAGCGGAATTAGAAGCTCTAAAAGCGCAGAATGAAGAAAAAAAAGATTTAATGACTGTAGAAGAATTTATGGCGCAACAGCAACAATTAAAAGAAGAAAAAGAGAAATTAAGCAGAAAAAAGATGCGAATAGTAGGCAGTAGTGGAAGAGTTAATGCGAGTGCGCTTGACGGAGGAGTTTTTGCTGCGGGCAAAAAACTTTATAAATGGGGTGATACCCGTGTTTTAGACGAATAATAAGATTTTTGCGGAATTATGTGAGAACCGATAAGTGTTTTAAACTTTGGATCTTTATATAAATAAATATCAACAGTATAGTGCTGTAACTCTCGTTTTGTAAATATTTTGCTGCCTAATACCACATCTAAACGTCTACCTTCTGTGTCGTTTGCAAAAAGTGGTAATTTTTTTGAAGCGCAAGGTACAACAACAGTCTGCTTTACTTTGTCGTCCTTTTTTAATACGAATTCTACGTATAATTTTTTGATATCTTCTGTTGATACATTTTTAATTTTATATGTATTTCTTAATTGGTAGGTAAAAAATATTTTTTTTACTATTAACGACTTTAAATCAATATTAATATCGTTTTTATAAACAACCTTATTCTGCGTATATAAATCCAAAGAGTGAATTCTATATCTGTAGTATTTAGCCTGAATTTGATTATTCTGAATATCCATCATATTGGCAGCTTTAATTAATGCTTTTCCGAATGCGAGGTAGTCAATTTCTTGCGGGATTTTTTGCATTAGTTCCTCAAAAAAGTCAATAGCCAAAATGGGATCTAAATCAGCATAAATAAGTGCAAGTCTATATTTAATATTCAAATTATCCGGATCGTATTTAAGGGCCTTTTTCAAAAATCTTGCTGCATCAGAAGAACTTCCGCCTTTCTCTATTATAACTGATGCAGCTTCGATATAAGATGATACAATTCGTTTTTTTATTGATTCATGAATATATCTATCTCGTTTTTTTAATCTGGTATAATAATAATTTGCTTTTTCATAAGCTTCTGCTGCTTTAAGAAATTTTGATTCAGAATAATATTTATCTCCCAATATAATATATGTACGAGTTTTGAAACGAACAAGTTTTAATGAATTTATGTCAGGCACATCATTAATAACCTCTTCTGCATCTTTTGTTTTATTTTGAGTAATAAGAACAGTTGCAAATTTTTGATGGGCAGCAAAAGTTCCGTTAGGTGATTTTTCTAGTGCTAAATGATATGCATATTCGGCTCTTTGCATATCACCCGCTGCATAATATAAATCACCTACATTAATACAAACAGCGTAATTTTTGCCGGTTAAAGAAGATGTTAAATCAGCATGATTGACAATTTGTTTAGCAATTTGCTGCTCTATTTGCACCCTATCTGCTCTGTTTGAATATAGATTTTTAATCATTTCACTTCTGGAATGGAATGATAATAATACAGTAAATATAACTGCAAACAAAAATGATATCCCCGCAGTTTTTATATATCCTTGCAGTTCTTGTTTTAGTGTTATTTCCGGTTCACGTTTTGTTTTTTCTTTAATCATTTAATTCCTGTAAAGACACAGAGTCAGCATCTGTAATATTGTTAATTGCATCGTATATTTCATCAATTACTTTTTTATTGGAAAGTTCAAAAGATGATGAAATTTTTGACTTTTGCGGATTTTCAATCAGTTTTTTTACCGTAAAATCTTTCATTTCATCTACTTTTGACTTTAAGCATTCATATATTTTCTTGGCATCATCACCCGAACAGTATACTGATATTTTAAACCTTTTAACCTGTTTTCCGCTGGAAGGAAGAAATTGTCTTTCAAAAACCCTTATTAACGTCAAAACAGCAACGCTTATTATCGTAGATATAACTGCAACATCATACATTCCTGCACCGCACGCCATACCTATACTTGCAGCAATCCAAAGAGTAGCAGCTGTTGTAAGACCAAATACCATTGGGCCATTTCTTAAAACAGTACCTGCGCCGATAAAACCGATACCCGTTACAATCTGTGCGGCTATTCTTGCGGTATCTCTAACGCCGGTTGCTTGGTCAACAATTACATTATCTCCGTCAGCAAATGTCGGAAAACCATATATTGAAAGAAGTGTAAACACACAAGCACCCAAACAAACTAATATGTGTGTTCTTAAACCGGCATATTTGTTTGTGAGTTCTCTTTCCAGTCCGAGTGAAAAACCCAGTATTAATGCAACTAAAAGTCTTATTGCAAAATCTATATTAAAATCCATATACTCTCTCCCTATACAATCAATAATACTATATATGCCTTAAAAATACAATGTTTGGTATATGGAAGCTTAAGTTGTTTTAAAGTATAATTAGTTATTATGAATACAAAGCAAATGACTATAAAAGAACAGCTTCAAGAGCGTGAATATGAATTATTAAGTCCGTATGCAACAAAATGCAAAGAGTCGAAAGGCAGAAAACGTCCCAGAACGGATACTTTTGAGATAAGAACCGAATTCCAAAGAGATAGAGATAAAATTTTGCATTCAAAATCATTTAGAAGGTTAAAACATAAAACACAAGTTTTTTTATCTCCGTACAATGATCATTTTAGGACAAGATTAACCCATACACTAGAGGTATCTCAGATAGGAAGAACAATGGCAAGGGCTTTAAGGCTGAATGAAGATTTAGTCGAAGCAATTGCTCTGGGACACGATTTAGGTCATACAGCTTTTGGTCATTGCGGAGAAGGAACTTTAGATGAGTTATTATCTAACGGTTTTCACCATAACTTACAATCAGTAAGAGTTGTGGAGGTTTTGGAAGATATGAATCTTTGTCAAGAAGTTGTTGACGGTATTTTAACTCATACTTGGGGATATAAGCCAAAGACTCCTGAAGCTCAAATTGTACAATATGCCGATAAAATCGCATATATTAATCATGATATCGAGGATTCTGTAAGAGCGGGAATTATTTCAGAAAAAGACTTGCCGGCTGATTGTGTTAAATATTTCACCTCCGATCAATCAACACGGTTGGGAAAAATGATAACTGATGTTATTACAAATTCAATGGACAATCCAAAAGTTGAAATGACTGAAGAAGGCTGGTTTTATGTAACAAAACTGAGAACTTGGATGTTTGATAATGTTTATCTTGATCCTGTCGCAAAAGCAGAGGAAAAGAAAGCAAAAAATATTATAAAATCTTTGTATGAATATTATACGGAAATGTTAAAAGCTTATTATTCTGAAGAAGAAATTCCTCAAATTGTAACGGATTATATTTCAGGAATGACTGACCAGTACGCTATAAGAAGATATTTGGATTTATTTGTACCATCACCGCTTGCAGAACATGCAAACGACGATGCACTGTTAAAAAAAGCCAGAGAACGCAAATAATTTAGTATGGTAATTTTATCTCAGGAATTTGAACATTTTTTAAATCTATAATGGCAACATTTTCTATGTGATATGTGTGAGGGAACATGTCAAACGGCTGTATATATTCTACTATTGCACCGTGTTCTTTCAGGTATTTCAAATCTCTTGCAAGTGTTGCGGGATTACAAGATACATAAATAATTTTCTTTTCCGTTAGCTTTAAAGCATAGTCTAAACTGTTAAGCGAGCATCCCTTTCTCGGAGGGTCAAGAATTGTTATTTGAAATTGCCTGCCTAATGCTGTTTCATTTGATAAAAAATCACCTGCATCGCCCTGATGAAGCTCTATATTTTTTATTTCATTATCATCAATTACTTCTTTTGCAAGCTCTACTGACTGCTTTACTTCTTCTATACTTACGACTTTTGAAGCTATATCGGACAAACAAATACCAAAAGCTGTTATTCCTGCGTATGCATCCAGTATTGTTGGTTTATCAAAATTGTTTTGTATATAGTTTTTTACATACCTAAATATTTTATCTGCACTTAAAGGATTGACTTGGAAAAAAGTATTAACTGAAACCTTGAAAGTCTTATCGCATAAATTTTCTTCTATAAAATCCTGACCGCAAACTATTTCTGTTTTGTTACTTAGTATAAGATTTGTTTTTTTGTCGTTAAAATTTATTCCGACACCCGAAACATTTTCAAAATTATCAAAAATCAAATTACATAATTCTTTTGCACTATTTGATATTTTATTAGAATTAACAACTAAAACCACCAAACTTTTTTTATTAGCATATGATGTTCTAATAACAACGTGCCTAAGTTCTCCTCTATGCGTACTTTCATCATACCCTGTTATATTCCCGTTATTCCTGATAAAATCAATTATTTCATCGCAGTATGCCGGCTGTATCGGACAATGCTTAACATTAACAAGTTCATGGCTTCCTGTTTTGTAGTAACCTGCAAGTATTCTTTTAGAATCTTTTGTTTGTCCTATAGGATATTGAATTTTATGCCTGTATTCTTTTGTTATTGGTGAAGGAATAACATCTCTAACTTCAACGTCATGACCATATATAGACCTCATTGTATCTTGTACAATTTCTTTTTTTATTTTCAATTGAGCATCATAATCAATAAATTGAAGCTGACATGCTCCGCAAACTTTTTGCATCTTGCAAAACGGTTCTATCCTATTTGGGGAAGGTTCAATTACCTCAATAATTTCAGCATTAGCAAAATTTTTGTTCTTTTTTCCGACTCTAATCTTAACAATATCATTAGGACAAGCATTTTTTACAAAAATAACATACCCGTCAACTTTTGCAATTCCTAAACCTAAATTAGAGAGTTTTTCTATTTTAACTGTAAGTTCTGATGGTATTTCTTTTTTAGTAATCAATTGTTCCTTCACCCCAACCCTCTCCCTTAGGGCGAGGGAGTTTTTATTACTTGCATGGTTTTATTACTTGAATATTTCTTGTTTCGGATATTTCCTGACGAGCATCACGAATTATCTCTTTGTATTCTTCAGAAAGACTTAATCCGTTGCATAACCTGTCAATAAATCCGTTGTTTACTTTAACTGCTTTTTCTAAAGCACCGACATCTTCTAAAACATCTTTAATTTCAGCTAAATCGTACCCAAAAGACTGTTTTGATTGATAAATCATCATTTCTCCGGTTTCAGCAACAAGGGGTTCTCCGCCTAAGTCAAAGTGAAGCTTAAATACTGATTTTAAATCTTGAAGTTCAGCCTGCATAGTTGCGATACTTTGTTGGATTCTTAAGTATCTGTCAAAAAGATAGTCAACATTTTTAAGCTGTTTTTGCTGCCAATCAAGTCTTTGTAGATATAATTTTTTAAGCTTAGGATAAGCTAATGCAAGCCCCATTGTATCAGCCATAGCTCTATGATGGTTTTGAAGGTCAACATTAAATCTGTGAGTTAAAGCTTCAAGACCGTGAGATTCAAGCTCCGGTGCAATCTCTTTAAACATCATTTGAGAATCTATTCTGGGGTTCTCTAATTTCGTCCCAAAAACTCTTAATTTTGCTTCATTCAAGAATGAGTAATCAAAAATTACATTGTGGGCAACGATAGGATAATCACCTATAAATTCTAAAATTTTTGGTAATGCTTCTTCTTCACTTGGCGCATCTTCTACCATATCAGGTGTAATCCCGTGTATGGCAATGCTTGATTTTCTAATGTGCTGATGCGGATTTATTAAAGTTTGATATTCATCTTTAATTTTTCCGTTTTCAAGACGAACTGCAGCAAATTCAATAATACGTTCCCTTGTGTAATCTAAACCTGTTGTTTCTGTATCTAAAACTATTTCTATCTCTTTTTTTCTAGGCATGATGTATATATCCCTTTTGACCTTTTCTATAAGTTAAAAAACTTACCTCATATCTCCTCAATAGAATAATAGCATAAATATTTCAAATATGGTAATATTATTAAGAAGTTAAAATCTTAAGGAGAGTTTATATGGTACAAGAAGTTAATGTTAGCAATTTTGAAGACGAAGTAATAAAAAATGATAAAGTAACTGTAGTTGATTTTTTTGCAGATTGGTGCGGACCATGTAGGAAATTATCTCCTATAATAGAAGAAATTGAGCAGGAACTGTCAGAAAAGGTAAAATTTACTAAAATTAACACAGATGATAATATAGAACTTGCCCAAACATATCAAATAAGCGGAATACCAACATTATTGGTATTTAAAAACGGACAACTTGCAGAACGCATGGTAGGCTTGATGCCAAAAAATTCTATTATTACAAACATAGAAAAGCATTTGTAATAAATAATAAAGTATATCTATGTAATAAAAAAGACCCCTTTACGGAGTCTTTTTTATCTGGGCCGCAGTGGACTCTCTTGACCTGTTCGCATTAAACGTGTCTTCGTGTTTTGCTTTTTGTGCTAATCGCGCTTCAAAGCAAAAACACTCCGCACTCTGCTCACAGGTCGCTCGAACCACCCAAAGCGGTTCTCGTCCTACTGACAACAATAAAAAAGGAAGCAACAAAAGTTACTTCCTTTTTTATATGGGCCGCAGTGGACTCGAACCACCGACCTCACCCTTATCAGGGGTGCGCTCTAACCACCTGAGCTAGCAGCCCTTACATCAACAAGGGAAGTTTGGCTAGTATTTCCCTCGCAATTCTTAATCTATCACAGACAAATTTTTAAATCAAGTATATGTTTTATTTATTCTTTTATTCCATTAATCTTTACATTTACACCTGTTTAAAGTAAGCTTAGGTAGAGGATAACTATCATGATTACCGTATTATATTTATATGTAACAATATTTACTGTGTATTTTATTATTTTGGCTATTGTTAGTCTGAAAAAAGAAAAGAAAGTAAGAGACAAATACACATCAAAGGATTCAAATATTTGCGTTATTTTATATGCAACGGGAGAAGCAGGAACTTTAGAATATTTAATCAGACAGTTAAAAAATCAAACTTATGCTAAAGAAAGATACACAATATATGTAATTTTAGACAAAGTGGAAAACCCGCCTGAATTCATTTTCCAAACAGATTTAGGTATAAATGTTGTTAATATAAACAATCTTGAACCGATTGGAAAAAGTCAGGCATATTCTATATTAGCCGAAAAACTTAGCGAAGTTCCGAATTTGGATGCTTATGTTTTTATGGATTCAAAGAATTATATTGATTCTGATTTCATGGAAAATGTTAATTATTACTTAACCAAATATCCTGTTTTTATGCCTATTACAAACTACATAGGAGAAGATAACGAACTGAAGTTTTGGGATAGTGTTAGAGTTACTTATGCAAGATATGTTTCCAAATTTATATATTCATCAAGAACAAAACTCGGATTAACAAATCTATTGAATACAAATACTTTTATTATTAAACACGATCTGTTGAACAAAATCGGTTCTTTTGATTTTAAAGATAAGACCTCCGAGATGAATTATACCCTAAAACTCGCAAATGAAGATGTTGCTGTTGCATCGGTAGACGATGTTAAGATATATAGAGAAGTTGAACATTATGATTCAAGAATCCCTTCAATTACAAAAAGAATAGGATTATTCAAAGATAATTGGACACATTGTAAAAATATAACCTCTTTTGAATACATATATTCTTTACTAATTCCGAATTGGTTGACAATCCTGTTATTATATGTATTTTTGTTATCACATACATATCATTTTGGCTCTGTCAAAATCCTTGGTTTGTTCAATGTCGGATATTACGGAATTCTGATAACTGCAATTGTATTTTTACTTGCTTTTTGTACCGGCTTGCTTCACGCAGGAATATATTCAAAGGGATATATATATTTATTTGCTTATCCACTGTATTCGATTGGTCATTTGATTGTTAATTTCCCGCCTGTAAGAGGAATTCGTAATTTTATAAAAAATAGCAGAAGAAAACACAATATCGAAAAAATGGTTACTGATGCTATTGTTACTGACGGCAAGCAAGACTATGTTTGCAAGATAGAGCTCATATCTGATGACGGTCTGGCACGAGTCAGATTTATTAACAGGGGTAAGTCATATACAACAAAAAATAATCATTTAAGAATGACTGATGCTCTCAAAGAATTATCAAATAAATTAAACGATTACGGATTATCATTAAAAATATGCCAATGCTGTAAGTACTTCCAACCTGTGGTTGACGGTTCTACAAATATGGTTCAGGGGAATTGTAAATGCCCGATGAGCGGAAGAATAGAAGGTGATATTATGCCGACACTTATTTGGAATACCTGCCCTAATTTTGAAAAAGAAAACGTTGTAAACTTGTTTTAGGGGTAAATGAATAACTGTTTATTATGTCTGGTACTTTTATTCTAAAAAATTATGTAGGTCAGGTTCCACCTGACAAAAATTGTTACTATACAATAAGTTATGGCAATTCTTCGGGGGTAAAATGGATATTTTCCCCCTCTGAATGACGATTGGTAAGTATAAGTTACACGATTATCGTATTTTTTATTTATTTTTTGTAAAATAAGGGGTAAATATAAATCGCGTTAATCGTAAAATATTACGCCCTTTCGTCAGGGGTAAATGTAAATTACTTTAATTGTAAAGCATAACGAATTAGCGTATCAACACCTAATTTTGTATTCTATACTTTTGTCATCGAATTATATAATATATATTTGTTTATAATACTTACTATTCAATATAAGCATCATCAAGCAGTTTTATTCTGAATTGGCTTCCTGAGTTTATGGAAACGTGTTTCCCTTTTTGGAAGAAAGCTGTAACAGGTGATATAAGAGTGTTAGTACCTAAACATAAACTTCCGTACAAGAAAGGAAATGGCGAAAGCAGGATAGTTGAACCTTCTGAACCTAAATTAACAGTAAGTGTTAACATTCGCTTAAATAAACTTCTCCCCCAATTACCTTTCCTCCATAGTGTTTTAAGGTATGTTCTTTCACCTTTTATGTTGTTTAAGAAAATCATTTTGTCATTTGCTCTTGTTACATAAGCGTTGATTGGTATTGTTTGCCCTTTGTATATCACATTCCTCACTCTTATTACAACTAACCCCCCGTTACAAGAAACTTGCGGTTGATGAGATTCTATTACTTCACCTGTAAAAACAGTTCCTGCAGGAAGAGTGTATCCTGTTTTATTAATTAACGATGTTGTTTTAAATTTGACTTTTGTTCCCTTTCTTTGCCAATCTGAAATTTTCCCTATATTAACAACATTAAAGGATGTTCCTTTTTTCATCTTTACATTCCCAATATTTATATTTTTTATCGGTGGTGTATATTGTTGTATATTTTGTTTTGACTGAACTTTATTATTACTGCCATTATTGACACTTGCTCCTTCATTTTGCAGGTTTGACGGTAAATCCGGAAGTGTATCAAAATCTACGGTATTAGTATCGTTAATTAGTTTTGACGAATTATAATTTTTTCTAATTTCATCATCAACTGTAGTATCTAAATCAAAGCAAAAAGCATGGTTTGAACAGAATATTAGTAGAAAAAGTGTAATTGTTACAATTCTTAATGAGTTTTTATTTCGTTCCATGTAGTTAAAATCCTTATTCTTATTACACATTTACACCTATTTACCCTCAATTGTAACAAATTTTTAACGAACTAGCAAAAAAAATTTTGATTTGTTTTAAGATAAATGTAGGGACAAAAAATAAAATTAGATTGGAAACAGTAAATGAACATTCATACTACAACGCAAGATCTAAAATCTTTAGTACAACCAAATCAACTTTCAACCAACAATGTATCGTCTAAGGACTTTAGGTTAAAAAATTATTCGGAGCAAATGCTTATGCCGAAACTATCGGTCGGAAAAGCGGATTGTTATAGTTCGTCTATTTCGTTTGGTGCTAATATGCCAAAAAATTTAAAAGATGGTAAAAAAATCATTAAAGCAGTTAATAAGAAAGTAGGGGATATTAAAGAAAAGGGTGTCCCTGAGGTAAAAAAAGGGGACGGGTTTAGAACTAGTTCCCTTTTTAATAAGGCATTGGATGTAACTGATTATGAAACACTAGCAACCGCTCTTGTTGCTGCTATCGCTTGTGCGGCTCGTGCCGGTACAATTATGGCTTTACCGACAAAGAAAAATAAAGAAGATAACAGATATGCGGCATCTCACGCAGCAGCTTCAGGTATTGTCGGATTTATGACTGCATTCATATTAACTGCTCCTTTTAAAGCAGGTTCAAATTATGTTATGAAAAATATGAAGAAAAATTTAAGCGAAAAAACACTAAAGCGTTTATATCCGCATATTGATTTGGATTCTATAAAAGATGCTAATGGCGTAAGAAAAGAAATAAAAGAATGGAAGGATGTTGTTGGTAATAAGTTTGTAGATGCAATGAAAAAGAGTGAGCAGTTACCTTTACTTAGAAACCTTGCTGATACATCAAAACAAACATTCAATTTACTATTAGACAAGAAAGAAGTAGATTGGGCAGCTCAAAAAGGTAAATCTTTTAATGATGTAATTTTAAAAGACGGTTCAAAACTATATGATGTAATTGATATGTCCAGACTGGGTATTGTTGTACAAGAAGAGGGCATGAACAAAGCTCAGATTATGCTAAAAGATCTTAACAGAGATTTTATGCAAAACTTAATAAAAGATGCAAAAGAAGCAAAATCAAAATGGGGAGACTTAGATATTAACTCAATGTACAAAGAACTTCCTATAAAAAAAGGTGCAACTGAAAAAGAATATGAGGTTATTGACTTCAGACAATGGAAAGATGTAAATGGCAAACAATGGAAGCTTAATTTAGATGAAGTCGGTGTATCTTCTCCTTATGAAACATGCGATTATAAACCTCGTATATCAGGTAAAAAACGTTTTGACTCAAAGGAAAATATTTATAAATACTGTTCATATCAAGAAAATGGTGTAAACGGAAAACTCGGAACAGAAATAACAAATTCTATGGCAGAAGCAGATGCAGCAAATGACGGTTTGTTTAAGACATTAACTTGGGCTCCTGATTTGTTATTCAGAATCCCTGTAGCTGCTTTAACTGTAGCTTTAATTCCTTGGGCATTAAAGAATATATTTAATATCCAAAAATCAACTGCAAAAAACAAATCAGAAAAAGTTCAAAAAGATACATCAAAGCCGGAAAACTTAAAAATAGAAAATGGCAAGAAAGAAGTAAACTTTAAGGGTAAAGAGCCTGAAGCGGGTATTATAAGAAGAGCTTGGGAAGCGCTGATGGACAAGGTCGGTCAATTCTTAGGCAAGTTATATGGTAAACCGCTTATTGAGAGTCCGACATTACAAAAGTTATCTGCAAGTTTATCAAAATTACCGGGGAATCTTACTCAACATATGACTGCTTTTGGTTCATTAATTACAAGCAGCGTTTATATGCAGCAAACTTTAACTAATAAAGAATTAGATCCTGACAGAAGAAGAACATTAGCTATTAACCAAGGTTTATGTTTCTTTGTACCGACAGCTGCAGCATATACAGTTGACAGAGGTATTAACAGCTGGGTTAAGAAAAATGAGTACAGATATTCAGGTCAATATCAACACGATATTGATATTGCCAAACTTGAAGGAAAGGATGCAAAGGAAATTGCAGATAAGGCAGTTACATTAAGTAAAAAACTTAAAGGTTTTAGAACACTCGCTTCAATTACAGTATTTGCTCTTATCTACAGATACTTCACTCCTGTAATTATGACACCTGTTGCAAACTGGTTTGGCGATAAAATTAATGCAAAAAAAGCTGAACAAAAAGCACAAGAAATTGCATTAGGAACACAAGAAACTGCTAAAGAAGTTTCAATAAATGAAAACAAAGAGTCAAAACAAGTTGCATAATAAAGATAAATAATATATTGAAAAACCGCTCTAAAAAAGAGCGGTTTTTACTTTTGTTTATCATATAATAGTAATATGGAATTTTTGTATTTAGAAGAGATTGATTCAACAAATAAGTACGCAAAAGAGAGGATAAATGATATAAACGACATGACAGTCGTTTACACATTTAAGCAAACTGCAGGCAGAGGAAGACTTCAAAGAAAATGGAGTTATATGGGCGAAGATAATATTTATGCAAGTATTGTTTTAAAGCCTTCAAGAGATTATAAAGAAGTCTATTCAAACCTTACTCAACTTTTGTGCGTAGTTTTAGCAGAAGTTTTTGAAGAATACGGAGTTGAACCCCAAATAAAATGGCCCAATGATATTAGAGTAAACGGTAAAAAAATATCAGGAATTTTAGCAGAAGGGGTAGGGGTAAATGATAAGGAAAAAGGGTATTTACTACAAGGGCTTATTTTAGGTTTTGGTGTAAATTTGAATACAAAGATAGAAATATTATCCAAAATTGACCAGCCTGCAACATCACTTAATATTGAGACAGGGAAGTTTATAGATAAGGAAATTTTTCTAAAAAAAGTTACGGAAAAATTTTGTTTATATTATAATAGATTTATTGAGGAAGGATTTTTATTAATAAGAGATGATTATTTAAGAAGAGCGGAATTCCTCAATAAAGAAGTAGCCGTAAAAGTTTTTGATAAGACTTATACAGGAATTGCAGTCGATGTAACCCCAAACGGTGCTTTAAAGCTAAGAGATAAAAACAACAAAGAACAGATACTTTTAATAGGAGATATTTTATGAACGAATTATTGATTGAAGGATTGTCCGCAATGTTTATCGGCATGGGTACAGTTCTTTCTTTTTTATGCTTAATGATTATTTCGATGTTCGTAATGTCAAAAGTAGTCAAAAAGCTAAACGAAATTTTCCCTGAAACAGTTCCTGCTGCCGCAGGGGCAAAAAAAGTTGCAGCAAAAAGTGACGATTCAGAAATTGCAGCAGCTATTGTTGCGGCTTTATTTAAAAAATAGTGATGTAACTGGTGAATGTGAATTAATGGAAAATTGAATAAACTTAAAAATAGACACATAAAATGGAGATACAAAAATGACAAAACAAATTAAGGTAATGGATACGTCATTCCGTGACGGTTTCCAATCAATCTTCGGGGCAAAGGTTCTCGTTGATGACTTTATTCCTGCACTCCAAGCAGCAGTTGACGCAGGAATCAGACATTTTGAAACAGCAGGCGGTGCAAGATTTCAAGCTCCGATTTTCTTCTGCAACGAAAATGCATTTGAAACAATGGATAAAATTAGAGCAGCAGTTGGTCCTGATGTTACATTACAATCACTCGCTCGTGGTGTTAACGTAGTAGGTCTTAACTCTCAACCAAGAGATGTTATAGATTTGCACGCAAAAATGTTTGCTAAACATGGTGTTAATGTAATCAGAAACTTTGATGCATTAAATGATGTTAATAACTTGATTGATTCAGCTAATTCAATTAAGAAATACGGACTTCGTCACGAAGTTACAATCACAATGATGGAACTTCCTTATGGTTGTGAAGGCGCTCACGATCCTGATTTTTATGAAAGAGTTTTGAGAAATATCCTTGATGCGGGTATTCCTTTTGATAGTTTGGCATTCAAAGATGCATCAGGTACTTCAAATCCTCGTAAGGTTTATGAAACAGTTAGAAGAACAAGAGAGATTTTAGGTCAAGATGCTCATATCAGATTCCACTCGCATGAAACTGCAGGAACAGGCTTAGCAGCATATCTTGCAGCTCTTGAAGGCGGTGCAGACGGAATTGATTTAGCTATGAAACCTGTTTCAGGCGGTACAGGTCAACCTGATATTATTTCTATGTGGCATGCTCTAAAAGGTACTGAGTATGAGTTAGGTTTGGATATAAAGAAGATTATGGAAACAGAAGAAATCTTCAAAGAATGTATGAAAGATTATCCGATATCACCAATTTCTCTTGCAGTTAACCCAATTCTTATTCAAGCTCCGCTCCCGGGTGGTGCTACTGCTACAACAGTTAACCAATTAAAAGATATGGGTATGTTAGATAAATTCCCGAAACTTATTGCTAATATGAAGGAAGTTGTTGAAAGAGGCGGTTTTGCAACATCAGTAACACCTGTTTCTCAATTCTATGCTCAACAATCTTTCTTAAATGCAATAACAGAACATCCTTGGGAACAAGCAAATCCGGGGTATGCAAAAATGTTATTGGGTTACTTTGGTAAAACACCTTGTGAACCGGATCCTGAATTAGTAAAATGGGCTGAAGAAAAAACAGGACTTCAACCTACAACAGAAAAAGTTGTTGATATTAATGAAAAAGATCCTGAAAAAGGTGTTGAAGCAGCTAAAAAACGTCTTGAAGCAGCAGGACTTCCTACAACAGAAGAAAACATCTTTATCGCAGCAGCATGTAAAGACGGTAATGTTGATAAAGGTATCGATTTCTTGCTTGGTAAAGGTCAAGTATCTGTTAACAAAGTTAAAGCTGATGCTCCAAAGGCTCAAGCAACTGCTAACGCATCAGGCGAATATACTGTTAAAGTTAATGGAAAATCTTATGCTGTTAAATTAGACAGTGATAATAAAGCTACAGTTAACGGTAAGGCTTATGACATTGATGTTAAAGCAGGTATCGAAGCTAAAGGTTCTTCAGCAAGCGCTGGCGAAGGCGAAGAAATCAAAGCCGGCTTACCGGGGAACGTTCTTAGAATAGAAGTTTCTGAAGGTGATTCAGTATCAGAAGGCGATGTACTTTTGGTAGTAGAAGCTATGAAAATGGAAACAGAAATTAAAGCTCCAAAATCAGGAACCGTTAACTCAATTCTTGTTGCTCAAGGCGATAAGGTTGTAACAGGTCAAGGTTTGGTAGTGATTGGATAGATAAGAAATGGAAAATGGAAAATTGAAAATGGAAAATTGAAAATGGAAAATTATTTTAATTTATAAAATAGTAAAACAAGTTATATAATGAATGTTTTATACAATTTTCCATTTTACATTTTCCATTTTCAATTAGAAAAAGTAGGGTGCGTCGTTTGACGCACCGCAACAAAACAAAAGGTGGAAATTATGAACATAGTAGACGGACTTCATACCCTTTGGGAAACGACAGGTATAATGGGTTTTGTACACTCGGCACAAAACGCATTTGCTAATCCTAATGTTTCAGGGTTTGAACAAATATTGGAAGCTCACGGACAGTGGATAATGATTATTATCTGCTTGTTCCTTTTGTGGCTTGGTATTAAAAAACAATTTGAGCCGTTGCTTCTTGTGCCTATAGCATTCGGCGGATTATTATCAAACATCCCGATGCCGTTAGGTGAAGAGATAGCAGGACCAAACGGTTTCTTGGGAATTATTTTTGAAGCAGGTATTCATAAAGGATTGTTCCCTCTTATAATCTTTATGGGAGTTGGAGCTATGACAGACTTTGGGCCGTTGATTGCAAATCCAAAGATGGCACTTTTAGGCGGTGCTGCTCAATTTGGTATCTTTGGTGCATTACTCATGGCTTATTGCTTGTTTGGATTTAGCCTTCCGGAAGCTGCATCAATCGGTATTATTGGCGGCGCTGACGGGCCGACTTCAATCTATGTAACAACAAAATTGGCTGAAAACTTACTAGGACCAATTGCGGTTGCAGCGTACTCTTACATGGCTTTAGTTCCTGTTATTCAACCTCCGATAATGAAGTTGTTAACAACTGAAGCTGAACGTAAAATTCAAATGGAACAATTAAGAGAAGTATCTAAGAGAGAAAAAATTGTATTCCCGCTTATGATTTTACTTCTTTGCGTAATCTTGTTACCTAGTGCTTGTCCTTTACTTGGGGCTTTGTGCTTTGGTAACTTATGTAAAGAATGCGGTGTTGTTGAAAGATTATCAGATACTATGCAAAACGCTTTAATCAATATTGTTACAATATTTTTGGGCTTGTCAGTAGGTTCAAAACTTTCGGCAAGCCAGTTCTTGACTGTTCAAACACTGTTTATTTTAATTTTAGGTGTAACAGCATTTGCTTTAGCAACTGCAGCAGGTGTATTGATGGCTAAGTTGATGAATGTATTTTCAAAAACAAAAATCAATCCGCTTATCGGTTCAGCAGGTGTTTCTGCAGTACCAATGGCAGCTCGTGTATCAAATAAAGTAGGCTTGGAGGCTAATCCTCAAAACTTCTTATTGATGCACGCAATGGGACCGAACGTATCAGGTGTAATCGGTTCTGCTGTCGCAGCAGGTGTATTATTGGCACTTTGTCATTAATATAAAGAATTTGTCAGGTGAAACCTGACCTACAATTAATAATATAAAAGCGTTTAATTATATAAGTAATATTAATAATTGAACGCTTTTTATTTGTTTAATATAGGTTGGGTGTCCTAAAAGTCAGAATAATGTTTGAAAGAGATTCTTCGCCCTATATGGATAAATAGCTCAGAATGACGTGCTTATTGGTTTTATACGTACTCGTCATACTGAGCGTAAGCGAAGTATCTTGTATATTTATTTTGGACACCCTCAAAAATTATAGATGTTTTGTCGACTTGGGAAAGCCGACCTATAAACTATAAACTAATATTAACATTGAATACGTCGGTTTTTGCAAATTGCAAAAACCGACGCTTGATGTTTAATGGTTATTTATTTTAAATTTAATTCATGTAGTCATATCCACCTTTTTCATTTTTCCAAACGGAATATTGTGCTTCTGTAAAACCGCCTATTTCATCTTTTATTTTAAATTTTCCTTTTACCAAATTACCGTCCTTATCGTAATACATTACTTGTTCGAAACGATCTGTTTTATATACAGCTTTATAGTAAGCACCTTTTTCTTCCATGTCTGCATGTGTATATAAACTTAATCCATTATTATAATGTGTATTTCCATTCATGTCGAAACTTGATTTTAAGTACCCTATATTAGATAAATCTTTATCAGATGGTAGTGTCATCCCAATAGGACTATTTAAAATTAAATGTTTAACGGCATTAGATGGTAATTTTTCTGACATAGCATTTTCTAAATCTTCATTTTTGACCGATTTTAAAGGTGTTGATTCCGGCATTTGTATAATAGATGTTGCTTTAAATTTGTCTTTTGATTGTGGTTTTGATTCTCTTACCTGAGACAAAATAGTCTCTATAGTTTCATTAATTTTCATTTTTATATTTCCTTATTCTCGTGTTTATTACTTTATATTTATCTCTGTAGGTCAGGCTTCACCTGACAAATTCATTTATATAAAAGGTAGGCACAATTACGTTTTGCCCACCCTACGTTATTAGAATGTAAATCTTATACCGCCTTCAACTCCTCGTTTTGTGTTACCTTCAGCAAATGCTTGCAATGCGCCATTTTTAGTTAAATTTGCATGAATCCCGGCATCAAAGGCAACAAAGCCACTCCCTATGTGCTTGATACTATGGTGTGAACCTGTCATAATTGATACATCTTTTGATTGATCTAATAAAGTTGTTTCAGATTTAAAAGTTATATCTGGAGATAAGCTGTTTTGATAGCCTGCTTCTACCCCGACTTCATATCCGCCCCAACTTGTAGTTTTATTAAAACTTGCTTTACCGCTAAATGTAAGATTGCTCGGATGCCATGAAGTAGAACTTAAGCCTTGAATTTTTTGTTCTTGTCCGTTAAAATTTAAGTTTATTTCAGAAGTTGTGGTATATGTTTTAGTATTTGTCAAACTTCTGTTATAAGAAGCGTTAGCTGTAAATTTAAGTTCTGAACGATTTCCGATATTTCTTTGATAGCCTATGCTTGCATCAGCAGTCATTGCTGTTCCGGTTCCAACTTGAACACCGCCTATAATTGCATCTTTTTGTGATAACATTGCTTTACCGTCTGCACCTAATGATACACCAACGTTGCTGTAAGTGTTGCCATCGGCATTTCTTAATAGTCCTGCATTAGCTTGTGTGTAAACATTTAGTGATAGTCCTTTGCCCATACTCTGTCTCCTTTTCTTTTTAATATTCTCGTGTTAAAATTTGTTTGTGTATTCGTTATGTATATATAAAGTATTTACTCAATAAGAAATTGCCTGATTTTATGAAATTAAATCTCTAAAATCCCAAAGAGTAGATATAACACTGCATTACAGGTTTACAAAGCTTAACATATAATACTTTTAAGTTCATAAATTGCAAATTTTATGAAACAAAATGTATATTGTTGGTGAGCTTATGGGCGTAAAAGAAGAATTAGGCAAAAAGATAAAGAGAATGCGGATAAACAGAGGGCTTACGCAAGAGCAGCTCTCGGAAGCGGTTGATATATCACAGCGTACTTTGAGCGGAATTGAGATTGGAGAGAATTTTGTTACAGCAGAAACTCTTGATAAACTTATAAAAGCTCTTAATACAACGACTGAAGAACTTTTTGCAACGAATCATTTACGCCATACGGAAGAAATTGTTGAAGAGATAACATCAGACTTGAAAATTATATCCCAAAATCCAACAAAACTTGATATTTTATATAATGTAACAAAGAGTTTAATGAGAGAATAAAATATAGATTACGCTTTTGCGTGAAATTCAGCACCTATCCGTCAGGGGTAAATATATATATTACATATTTTTGTAAAAGTTTACGTTCTGTCGTCATTTAGAACGTGAGCGAAGAATCGCCATAACTGTTTTATTTACAAAAAGTTTTAGAGATTCTTCGGACTTCGTGGGGGTAAATGTATTAACTCGCAAATCTTTTCCTCTGAATGACGATTTCTTGCAAAAAATCACACCAATCCGTCAGGGGTAAATATATATATATTACATTTTTTTGTAAAAATTCACGTTCAGCCGTCATTCTTAGCGTAAGCGAAGAATCGCCATAACTTTTGAAAAAAAGTATTTGTCAGGTAGAACCTGACCTACACAACTTAATTTACCCCCCTATATTTACACCCCTATATTTACCACTTATATTTACCCCCCCCACCCTGATATAAAATTTTTATAAAGTTTTTGTAAATTCTATTGCAATTTAAAAAAAATTATTGTATAAAAAATAATGAAAAAATAGTGTAAAACAATAGGTAAGAGGGTTAGAGAAGTATGAACGAATACATAACTAGGGTTGTTAATGATTTAGAAAAGAAGTATGCTTGTGAGCCTGAGTATTTGCAAGCAGTAAAAGAAGTTTTATGTTCTGTAGAACATTTGGTTGATAAGCATCCTGAATATGAAAAGCTTGCTATATTGGAAAGAATGGTTGAACCTGAGAGAATTATATCTTTTAGAGTTCCTTGGGTTAACGATAAAGGTGAAGTAAAGGTTAATAAAGGATATAGGGTACAATTCAGTTCACTAATCGGACCTTATAAAGGCGGTTTAAGATTTCACCCAACTGTTAATCAAAGTATTATGAAGTTTTTAGGGTTTGAACAGATATTCAAAAACGCTTTAACAGGTTTACCGATTGGCGGCGGAAAGGGCGGTAGTGATTTTGACCCTAAGGGTAAATCTGATAATGAGATTATGAGATTTTGTCAAAGCTTTATGACGGAATTATACAGACACATAGGACACGATGTTGATGTTCCTGCCGGAGATATTGGAGTCGGCGGACGAGAGATTGGATATTTGTTCGGACAATATAAAAGAATTCGTGATGCTTATGAAGGCGGAGTTTTGACGGGTAAATCAATTTGTTATGGCGGTTCTTTAGGCAGAACGGAAGCAACAGGGTATGGTTTAGTATTCTTTACTCGTGAAATGTTAAAGACTAAAAACGAAACGTTTAAAGGAAAAACTGTTACGATATCAGGATCGGGTAATGTTGCAATTTATGCATGTCAAAAAGCTCAGGAGTACGGTGCAAATGTTGTTGCGATGTCTGATTCAAATGGTTGTATATATGATAAAAACGGTATTGATTTAGCCCTTATTCAACAGATTAAAGAAGTTGAAAGAGGCAGAATAAAAGAATACTTAAGAAAACATCCTGACGCTCAATATATGGAAAGAACAAGCGAAGATTCTCCGATTTGGACAATAAAAACTGACATAGCACTTCCTTGTGCAACACAAAATGAAGTAACATTAAACTCTGCTAAAAAACTTGTAGAAAACGGAGTTATAGCAGTTTCAGAAGGCGCAAATATGCCTTGTACGCAAGAAGCAACAGATTATTTGCTTGAAAAAGGTGTTCTTGTAGGTCCGGCTAAAGCTGCAAATGCAGGCGGTGTTGCAACATCAGCAATAGAGATGAGCCAAAATAGTATGAGATATTATTACACATTTGATGAAGTTATTGAAAAACTTGATTGTATAATGGTAAATATCTTTAATGCTTGCCGTGATAACGCTGAAAAATATGGTTGTGCAGGGAATTACGTTGCTGGTGCAAACCTTGCTGCATTTGATAAGCTGGCTGAAGCTATGAAATGCCAAGGTATAGTTTAGAAAGAACGGAAATTGTGTTCTTTTCTGAAGAAAAGAACCAAAAGACTTTTCATATTGGTCGGCTCCTGGAACACATAAGGAGATAGAAGTCGAGATTTGAGTATCCGCCTCTTGAACAGTTAAGGAGTTGATTGATACAGTTATAGATTAATAATGAAGGCGGCGGTTTTTGGAAAATCCAAAAACCGCCGTTTGATGTTCAATTATTGAAATTTATATATATCCCCCGTAATTTCCAACTTTAGTTATAGATAAAATTCAGAATATATCCTCTATTTTAATGATTTTTTTTAACCACAATATTGGTATTGTAGTAAGGTGAATTAGTCATAAGAAAGAGAAAGGATATAGGATATGGCAAAAATTCAAAAAATTGAACTCAATCTGGGTCAAAAAATTGCTAATCCGTTTAAAACAACTCGCAAATCAACAACAAACCCTTTTAAGTACAACGATTTTGAAGGAAACACTTTAGATGTTGCTGCATTTGCAGACGTGTTTAGCGGAGCATCTGACAAAAATTTTTCAAAGTTAAAAATGATTACATCTTCAGTTATGGGAAGTATGACAAAATTGCGCAACAGTATTACAGAGCCGATTGTTAATTTTGTTAACAGAGTGAAAGAAGGCATCTCTTCTACTTGGAATAATACTATTCATAATGAAGGTTTAAAAAATATAACAGAAAAACTGCAAACTACCGGTGATAAGATAGGTGATATATTGAATTATGACATAGGAAAAGGCTTATCTGATTCATTATCAGGACTTGGTAAAACAATATCTGATAAAATGAATATTACAGGTATTGGTGAAGATTTATCAACAAAATGGGCTGCTCTTATCGGTAAAATACATGGAAGAAAAATATCAAGCGATATGACCGTTGCCGAATTAAAAGACTTGTGGATAAAAGAAAATGAATTAATCTCTAATTCTGTTAAGGAGGCTGCATAATGATTAATAAAAACGTTGCTGAAATTATAGATGCGCTTACCGCTCACCAAGATCATTCTTCTATAGAAGTATTGGAAGAATTAGGCACTAATTCACCTGACAATGAAGTTAGAGAATACACTTCAAGAGCACTTGTCAGAAAAAATGTACACGATTCATTAGCGGTTGTAATTATAAATCAAGGTAAAGGTATTAATGACCTTTCTCCGGCTGTTGCAATGAGTACAATTAATGAGATTCTTTCTTTAAAAGATAAATCAGAAGTTATTAAGATATTAGATGATACAATTAATATGCATTCTGACGAAACTGTTAAAGAAAATGCTCGTTCAGTAAAATCATTGTTAGCTTTAAGCTAATAAGTTAATTATATAAATTTAGAAGGCGGCTTCTTATATAAGAAACCGCCTTTTTGTTCAATATTTATCAGAAAAGAGTTTGAAGTATTCTTGTTCGTGTCTGCAAACAGGACAGATGCAAGGTGCTTCTTTGCCGATATGAGTATGTCCGCATTCTGTGCAAATCCATTGTGTTACTTCATCTTTTTTATAAAGTGTTTCGTTTTTAATTTCTTCTGCTAAAATTGAAAAACGGTGAAAATGTCTTTTTTCGATTTCGCCTATATTGTAAAATAGTTTAGATATTTCATCAAAACCGTCAGCTTTGGCAGCTTGGGAACCATGTTTATAAATATTTTCCCACTCATCTTTTTCAGCTTTTGATGCTGATATAAGATTTTCTGGTGTTGTACCTGTAAAAAAGGGATAAATAGCATTTGGTGTATAAAAACCGTTAGGTATTTCTTTGTAGAATAGTTTTGCATGTTCTTTTTCATTTTCAGCTGTTTCAAGAAAAACTTCCGAGATAAGCTTATAACCTTCTTTTTTTGCAATTTTTGCATACATTGTGTATTTGTTCCTTGCCTGCGACTCTCCGGCAAAAGCGTTAATCAGGCATTGTAAAGTTTCCGAATTTTCAAATCTCATAATTATATTCTCCTTTTTTACTATTATTTATTAGCTTTTACACGTATTGAATTACCCGATTATATATTTATTTTAATTATTAATTTTTCATTAACTTTTATCAGAAAGAGTAAAATTTATAGTATAAATATAATTGTTAGATAAGATAGGAGGATTAAATTATGGCATTAAAACCTTTACAAGACAGAATTGTTATCAAAGTTATTGAAGATACAGAACAAACTGCCGGCGGAATTTTTATTCCTGATAGTGCAAAAGAAAAACCACAAAAAGGTGAAGTAGTTGCAGTTGGCGAAGGCAAAACTAATGAAAAGGGCGAAAAAGAACCAATGGGAGTAAACGTTGGTGATATCGTACTTTACGCTAAATATGCAGGCACAGAAGTTAAAATGGACGGAGTTGAATACAAGATTTTGTCTATAAAAGATGCTTTAGCAATAGTTGAGTAATTTTAAGGAGAAATATATCATGGCAAAGAAAATTGTTTTTGAAGAAGAAGCAAGAAAATCGCTTCTAAAAGGTATAGATGCAGTAGCTGATGCCGTAAAGGTTACACTTGGACCAAAAGGCAGAAATGTTATTTTACAAAAGAAATTCGGTGCACCACAAATCGTTAATGACGGTGTTACTATTGCAAAAGAAATTGAATTACAAGATGGTTTAGAAAATGCAGGTGCTCAACTTCTTAAAGAAGTTTCATCTAAGACAAATGACGTTGCAGGTGATGGTACAACAACAGCATCAGTTCTTGCTCAAGCTATCGTAAGAGAAGGATTGAAGAACTTGACTGCAGGTGCTAATCCAATGTCTATGAAACGTGGTATTGATAAAGCAGTTGAGATTTCTATTAATAAGATTAAAGATTTATCTCACCCTGTTTCAACAAAAGAAGAAATCGCTCAAGTTGCAGGTATTTCTGCAGGTAACAACTCAGAAATCGGTGAATTGATTGCAGAAGCAATGGAAAAAGTTGGACACGACGGTGTTATTACTGTTGAAGAATCTAAATCATTCGGTACTAACTTAAAAGTTGTAGAAGGTATGCAATTTGATAAAGGTTATATTTCACCTTACTTCGTTACTGATGCTGAAAGAATGGAAGCTGTTTTAGAAGATGCTTATGTTCTTTGTGTAAATAAGAAAATCAACTTAATTGCTGATTTAGTTCCTGTATTGGAACAAGTTGCACGTGACGGACGTTCACTTTTATTAATCGCAGAAGATGTTGAAGGTGAAGCTCTTGCAACACTCGTTGTTAACACAATGAGAAAAGTATTGAGAGCAGTTGCAGTAAAAGCTCCCGGATTTGGTGACAGAAGAAAAGCTATGTTAGAAGATATCGCTATCTTGACAGGCGGTCAAATGTTTACAGAAGAGCTTGGTATGAAGCTTGAAAACATTACAACTGATATGATGGGTACAGCAAAACGTGTTACTGTTACAAAAGACGAAACTACAATCGTTGTAGGTAACGAAACAAAATCTGCAGTAGCTGAGAGAGTTGCATTGATTAAACGTCAAATCGAAGCTTCTGATAGCGAATACGATAAAGAAAAACTTCAAGAAAGAATGGCTAAATTGTCAGGCGGTGTTGCAGTAATAGAAGTTGGTGCAGCAACTGAAATCGAATTAAAAGAAAGAAAATTGAGAATAGAAGATGCACTTAATGCAACAAGAGCAGCTAACGAAGAAGGTATTGTCCCGGGCGGCGGTGTTGCTCTTATAAGAGTTCAACAAGCATTAGAGTCAAAGCTTAATTCATTAACATTTGATTCAGATGATGAAAAGAGCGGTTACAAGATTCTTATGACAGCATTAGATGTACCTTTAAGAGCAATTGCAGATAACGCAGGTGCTAAAGGTGATATCGTAGTTGATAATGTAAGAAGTGAATCTGATGCTTACGGTTACGATGCTTTACTGAACAGATATACTGATATGTTCTCTGCAGGTATTGTTGATCCGGCTAAGGTTACAAGAAGTGCATTAGAAAACGCTGCGTCAGTAGCTTCAATGTTATTAACAACAGAAGCAGCAGTAGTTGATGTTCCTGAAGAAACAAAAGCTCCTGATATGTCAGCTATGGCCGGTATGGGCGGTATGGGCGGCATGATGTAGTTATATCGAACACAAATTTGTATAAATTTAAAAAGCGATTTTGTAAAATTACAAAATCGCTTTTTACTAGCAAAAAAATTTTTTACGTGTTTTATATACTGTGAAAGGATTTTATATGAATTTATCAATCAACTCAAACGTAAATAATTTAGCATTTAATGCAAGATATACCAAATTAGCAAAAGAAAATATGGATAAAACTTTGTTTCCGCTTTTAAAAAGATCCGATATGAACATTAAGAAAATGGCAGAGGAATCAAAATTTACCAATCATGCAATTTGTAAATGGTTTCAAGAAACCTTTGGAGTTACTCCTGCTGCATATTTTAAAAATAAAGAACAAGAAACTTTAAAAAATGAACTTTCTGCTTTTTATAACAATAAAATACCTGTTGATGATATTGCTAAACACTACGGTTTAACAAGAAGATGGGTTTATGATCAATTTACAAAATTTAAAATTAAAACAAGTCGTGAAGAATTAAATGCTATGTTAGATAATGAAGTTCTAAATTTAATTCATCAAGGTTATCCGATGGACTCTATTGCAAAAAAAATTAATTGTTCGGAAACGACACTACAAAAATGGCTAAATAAAAATATTCCTCAAGGTGTAGTAAAATATAGACACGACAATAATATTGAATTAAATCACGGCACTCGTAATACTAAAGATTTTATTGTAAGTATGATTGAAGAATCTTTTAATGCAGGTAATTCTATAAAAGAAACAGCTGACCTTTATAATTTAAAAAAAGATAAAGTTTTACGAATTAAACAAAAACATAAATTAAAAACAAATTTAGAACATGCACAAGCTCTTTTAGATAACTTTTTACCTGATTTTATAAAGGACAATGAAAGCTTAAAGGTAATGTCAAGAATAGTCGGGCTCTCAAAAGCAACAATAGCAAGAAAAATTAGAGCAATATACGGTAAAAACTATATTGATATTAGAATGAATCGATAATTGTTACATTTAAAAAATATTTAATTTATTATAAAATTGCTTTATGAGTAATTTAATCGGTAATATACATTCAATAGAAACATGCGGAACAGTTGACGGTCCGGGGATAAGATTTGTTGTGTTTACTCAAGGGTGTCCAATGAGGTGTCTATATTGCCATAATCCTGATACTTGGGGGGTAGGGGTAAATAAACAAATATCTGCAAGTGAGATTTTAACACAATTTGAAAGCGTAAAAGAATTCTGCAAAGGCGGAATTACTGTTACAGGCGGTGAACCTTTAATGCAGATTGAATTTGTTACAGAACTATTCAAACAAGCAAAAGAAAAAAATATTCACACGGCACTTGATACATCGGGTATATTATTTAATCCTGAAAATACTAATAAAATCGATGAATTAATGGAATATACAGACCTGATACTGTTGGATATTAAGCATATAGACGATGAAGAGCATAAAAAACTCACATCTCATTCAAATAAAAATATTTTAGCATTTGCCAAATATCTTTCGAAAAAAAATAAGCCAATGTGGATAAGGCACGTTGTTGTACCGGCTCTAAATGATAAAGAAGAATATTTAACAAAACTGGGTGAATTTTTAGGAACACTAAGTAATGTTAAAGCACTTGATGTACTACCTTATCACAATATGGCTGTTCCAAAGTACGAAAACTTAGGTATAGATTATCCGCTAAAAGAAATTCCTCCAATGACAAAAGATGGTGCAATTAAAGCAAGAAATATTATTCTTAAAGCGTACAAATCTATTCACGCACAATCTATACAGTAACCCCTTCTTGATTGCGGAATTGCATTTCATACAAAGCTTTGTATTCACCATGCTCAATGTTCATAAGTTCATCATGGGTTCCAAGTTCAACCAGTCTGCCTTCATTTATTACCGCAATTCTATCCGCATTCTTAATAGTTGATAATCTGTGTGCAATAATAAATACTGTTCTGTTTACCATTAAGTTATCCATAGCTTTTTGAACGATTGCTTCAGATTCATTATCAAGAGCAGATGTCGCTTCATCTAAAATAACAATCGGAGCATTTCTAAGCATTGCTCTTGCTATTGCAACACGCTGCCTTTGACCGCCTGATAATGTTAAACCTCTCTCTCCAAGCATTGTATTTATACCGTCAGGAAGTTCTTTTATCATATCCTGTAGATGAGCGGATTCTATTGCCTTCTGCAGGTCTTCCTCTGTAGCTTTTGGATTGCCCATCATAATGTTTTCTCTAACGGTGCCTGAATATAGGAAGTTGTCCTGAAATACCATAGATATATTTTTTCTTAATGAACTTATCGTATATTCTCTAATATCTACATCATCAATTTTTATTGAACCTGATTTTATATCATAAAATCTTGGTATTAAGTTTACTAATGTTGACTTTCCACCGCCTGAATTTCCGACTATAGCTAATGATTCATTCTTGTGTACAGTTAAATTTAAATCTTTTAAAACAGGGTGATTAGGAATATATTCAAAATTAACATTTTCAAACTTAATATCACTATTTAATCCTGTTAGAGTTTTTGCATTAGGTGCATCTTTGATTTCCGGTTCTAAATCAAATAATTCAAAAACACGCCCCATAGCAACAAATATTGTTTGAATGCTTGTTAAAGTGTTTCCTAATGTCTTAACAGGTTTATACAAAAGCAATAAAGAAGTTACGAAAGATGCGAAACTTCCTGCGGTCATATTACCTGATTTTATTAAATAAGTACCAACACCGAGTACTGTTGCAATACCAAATGATGCAATAATATACATTAACGGAGACATCCAACCGGCTCTTTTGTAAAGGGACATATTAACATTGAAAGAATCCCAAGTCTGATGTCTGAAGTATTCGTTTTGACGATCCTGAAGCTCGTACGCAGCCATTACTTTATTACCGGAATATGTTTCATTTATATTAGTTGTAATGTTACCGCCAATTACCATATTTTTATTTGATGCAGCTTTGATTCTTTTTCTTATTAGTGCTATAGGTACAAATGCAATACATAATACCAATACTCCAATTATTGCAAGTCTCCACGAACTGTATAGCATAACTGCAATTAAACCTAATGCTCCAAAAAAACTTGTTGTAATTGTTTTTACTTGATCAACAATCCCTGATGACGCAGTAGAAGGATCGTGCATGTATCTTGAAATTATAATACCGGAAGAATTTTCATCAAAGAATTGAGGGTGCATGTGTATTAATCTGTCAAACAAATCAAATTTAACATCATTTGTAATTCTTTGACTTGTCCAAGTAGAAAGATATCCGTTTAAGTATCTCAGAACTCCTTGAAATGCAGCAAATAAAACTACACCTATTGGCAAAATTATTGCCATTTGCAAACTTGTAATTGAAAAACCATGATTTAATATTGTAAATTCGCAAGCTTTTCCGCCGATTACATAATCCATATACGGCTTAAGTGCAAAAGCGGTTACACCGTCTAATAGTCCGAGAGGAACCGCAACTAAAAAACCTAATAATATTCTAAACCAATAAGGTTTGATATATGGCCAAATTCTTGATAATAACCAACCGTACTTAAATGAATTTTGTGCTGTAGTTGATGATAATTTCATATTATAAACTCTCCCTCAAGCTAATCCTAATCTGTATTTATATATTATCATAAAAATAAAGTTTAATGTCAGATGTAAATAACCTGCTTGTCGGATTTTAAATTTATAAAAATATATGATATAATATAATAAATAAAATTTATAGTTTATTAAGGGGTTTATATTGAGAGCGAAATTAAGCAGAATTATCACAGCACTGGCTATATGTGTCGTTTTTACTTGTAATGTTCATGCGGCAAGTGTTGATGATGTTAAGCAAAATATTATAAAACAGGCTAAGGCGATGGGCGTAGATCCTGCTATTGTTTTAAGTATTGCAAAAGCGGAATCAGGATTTAATCAATCCGTTAAAAGTGCAAGCGGTCATATTGGTGTATTCCAACTTTCACATCACACAGCAAAACACATGGGATTGGATCCGTATAAATTAGAGGATAATGTTAAAGGCGGAATAATATATTATAAGAATATGTATGATATGTTCGGTTCAGTAGAGCTTGCTATTGCTGCGTATAATTCCGGTCCGTCTGCCGTAAAAAGATGCAACAATTCTGTACCAAGACACTCAAAACCTTTTGTATCAAGAATTATGAGCGATTACAAATACTATAAAAGCATAGGTATTTAGCCTATTAATTCAAACCTATATACAATAAGCCTGCCAAAATAATCGGAACAACATACTTCAATCCGATATCAAATATATTTGCTAAAAATTTGTTTTGTATAAAATCTTTACCTTTGATTTTGAAGAACCAACCACCAAGCAAGCATAAGCAAAGTGCATTTATAGGCATTAGCATGCTTGATGTAATAAAATCTAAGAAATCAAATATGTTTTTGTTAAAAATAGTGTAATTTCCAAGAATGCCAAAAGAAAGTGTCGCAGGAATTGATATAATTCCGATTATAAAAAACAGAATGGTGCAAGCTTTTGCTCTTGTTATTTTGCACCTTTCTATCATAGATGCTATCGGAACTTCAATAATACTTATACCTGATGTTACCGCTGCTGCAAATAGCAGGAAGAAAAATAATACCGATACAATATTTCCGTGCGGAATTTGTGCAAATATTTGGGGAATTGTAATGAATACCAGTCCCGCACCGGAACTCGGCTCTAACCCGAAAGAAAATATTGCGGGGAAAATCATTATACCCGCAGTCAGCGCAAAAAATGTATCTGAAAAAATAATAGTATATGTCGTTTTGGTTATGTTTTTGTCTTCCCCTATGTAGCTGCCGTATGTAAGTAATGCTCCCATACCTATACTTAGTGTAAACAATGCCTGTCCTAAAGCTGCTAAGAACATGTGAACATTGAGTTTTGAAAAATCAGGCTTAAACATGTACTCTAATCCCAAATGAGCATTAGGAAGCGATAAAGAAAAAAGAGTAAGAATTATTAAAATTACTGCGAAAACCGGCATTAGAACATTATTTGCAAATTCTATTCCTTTTTTTATCCCTCTTCCTGCGTAATATATACATATAAAAAGAAATAAAATAGTAAAAATGCACGGTGTTACAGGATTTTGTACAAATGTACCAAAATAGCTTTCGTAATTTGAGATTTGTGCGTTTTTTATCCCCAAATATATATAATTAATAATCCAACCGCCCACAATAAAGTAAAAAGATGATATCAAAACTCCAGTAAAAGGATTAAGAAATCCTAAGAATTTAAGCTTAGGACTGATTTGTTCATAAGTACCGATACATTCTTTTTTTGTTATTTTACCTATTGTTAATTCGGTGAATAAAGGAATAAAGCAAATGGTAAGTATTAAACCTAAGTAAACAACTAAAAAAACAGCTCCGCCGTTCTGTCCCATAATATACGGAAAACGCCAAATATTACCTAAGCCAACTGCAGAACCTACTGCAGCTAAAATAAATGCAACTCTAGATGACCAAGTCGGTCTTTCCTTTTCCATTTCTCTTCCTTTAGTTATTTTTATTATATGATAAAACTTTTTGTATGTATAAAACTTTACAAAAATTATATAAAATAATGAGTTTGACATAAGCTTTTTGTTAAATTTTCTCTGGACCAAAATATAGTTATCAGATTACTCAATTGGGTGAATATTCAAAATGTTTCCGATTTTATCGTGTTGTTTCCGATACAAACCATCAATATATGAATTCTTTTTAAAACTTAAAAAATCGCAGAATAATTGCACAGAGAACAAAAACAAGGTTGGGGTTTATTTGGGACATTTGAATTGTAATTATTAACTCTCTGTTAAAGCAATATCAAGTGTTTTACCAAGATATTGAAACATTGCGACACAAAGATTTATTTAATCTTTCAAGCATCCTATCGGGACAATAAAAGTATCATTATCTTTATATGCATATTTTCCGGTGCCGGTTATGATGTTTAATCGCCATGTTTGGCTTTGTGCTTGAGTTTTACCTGCTTCCCCGAGTCTGAGAGTTGGGGTTTTGAAAAGTCCGAAATGTCCGGTTATTAGGACTAAAATGTCCGGTATCTTTCCATAAAATTTTATAAAATCGCCAAGTTTCCCTATTATATTTGAATTACAGCCGAGTGCAAAAAGCGGACATTTTGTGTAATTTGCTATTCAAAATTTATATTAAACTCGGAAAAACCCCGCAAATTGTGCCTTTTAGAATTATAATTATTTCGCATAATTCTATGATATTTACCCCTAAGTCGGAAGTAATTTTTTTAGTGGGAAATCTCTTCCCTGACTTTATTTTTCAAATATTTTATTGAAATAAATTCCAAAACTTAAGAACGAGTTTTTCAAGACTAAATGTAAAAAATATCGGATAAATTTTACCCCTCAAAGCAGGAAGCAGAATTGAGAGAAAATAGCAGATTTTTGCAAAATTATGAATTCAAACCGTGTTTAAATTGCGTTTAAAAGGTGTTCAAAAGCAGTTTTATAAAATTTTCTGCTTAAAATTCAGATATAATCAGACATAAAACAACACATTTCCCCCTCAAACACTTCCATTTTGAGAGAAACCAGTCTAACATACAGTAGCTTCAATAATAAATAAGGATACGGTATGGCAGACATTAATAATAATGATATTTGGATCGATGTTGAGACTTTAGCGAAACTCAAAAATATTACTCGCAGAGCAGTTCGGCTTGCACTAAATCAAAATAAATATGAATACAAAGTTGAAAATATCAGAGGCGGAAAAACATATAAAATTAAATTATCCACACTCGAAGAAGAGCTTCAGCTTAAGTATTTTCAAGAATATTATGATGATTATAAAACGTGTGATAACGAGGTTATTGAATTAAGCAATCTCAATATCAAACAAGAAAAACTAATTTCTGAAAACCAAAGAAAAATTGCACTTGCAAAGTATGACTTAATTTATGCTTGGCTTGATTTTAGGAAAGAATATAAAAGGGACAAGTTGAAAACAGGCGGCAACATCCCTGATAAAGAATTTATGCAATTATATAATACAGGGATGTTTCAGGAAAAGATTTTTAAAATCTTGGGCAAAGTCTCAATAGGGTCGCTTTATCGCTGGCGGGCGTTATTAGATTATAACAAAGATTGGACAGCTCTTGTCGGGCAATATAAATATTCAACCCGAAAGGAATACAGAACAACATTAAATGAAGAACAAATAAAAATATTTATACAGATTTTGCTCTCTCCAAGTTCGTTTTCAATAGGTAAAGCAATTTCACTCACTAAGCATATTTTAAAAGAACGTGGTCAGGAGATTTTACCTAAAGATATTACTTTTCGCAGGTATGCAGAGTGGTTTAGGGATAACAATTTTGATAAATGGACACTCGCTCGTGACGGCGAAAAAGCATTAAAGGATAAAGTAAGCCCCTTTATAGTCAGAAACGCAGCACTTTTAAAAGCTGGGCAAGTGCTTGTGGCAGACGGGCATACCCTCAACTTCCAAGTAATAAACCCATTTACAGGCAAACCCTGCCGAGCAACTTTGCTCGGTTTTTTGGATTGGAAATCAGGTGGACTTGTGGGGTACGATATTATGCTTGAAGAATGTACGCAAAATATAGCATCGGCTCTAAGAAATGCGATATTAAAGATGGATCATATCCCTGAATACGTTTATCAAGATAATGGTAGAGCATTTAAGAGCAAGTTTTTTAACGGGGATAAAAAGTTTGAGGAATTAGGATTTACAGGAGTTTACAACAAGCTCGGAATAAAACCTGTCTATGCTACTCCATACAATGCTCGGGCCAAAGTCATCGAGCGTTTCTTTTTGGATTTTCAGGAGAGTTTTGAAAAGCTGATTCCAAGCTATATCGGAACAAGCATTGAAAATAAGCCGGCATATTTGATGCGGAATGAAAAGTTGCACAAAAATATCCATGAGAAATACAGTTTTACCCCGACAATAGAACAGGCACTCAAAATGATAGAAAAATGGCTTGAATTTAAGCATTCTCAACCTTGTCCGAATGCTAAAGATAAAACAATTCAAGAAGTTTTAAACGAAATCAAAAAGCAAAATATTGATGAAAACTCGCTTGATGATTTGATGATGGCGCAAGAGATAAAATCAATCGGCAGAAACGGAATAAGGTTTTTGAAAGCTGATTATTTTGACGAGGCACTTTATGGTATCAAAGAGAAAACCGTCATAAAGTACAGTCTGTTTGACCTTTCATATATCAAAGTCTATTCGATGAAAGGCGAATTTATTTGTAAGGCAAACCGCATAACAGAAACGCATCCGCTTGCGTATCAAATGGGCGATATTAAAGATATTGAGGATTACAAACAAAAAATAGAAAAGCAACAGGTACTTCGCAGAAAGACGATTAAGGCAGTTCGTGAGCATTTTAATTTAGAGGATATGGATTATCTTGAAAAAGAATTAATGCAAAATATTCGCTTGCCTCAGCCAGAACCGATTAAAGAAATAACGGTTCAACCTGAACCCAAACAAGAACAAAAATTTGAACCAAAGGTTAAAACCTCAATTGTAGCAAGGCCGATATTTAAAAGTGCATACGAACGATACGAATGGCATATGCAAAATGGGTGCATTTGCCAAGAGGACAGAACTTGGCTAACTAACTACATAAAATCAGACGAATACAAAGAAATATACGGAAAGGAGCAGTAATGAAAAAGGTCTTCGTAAAAACAAACAACGTTAAGCGGTTCATCACGATGATGAACAACTTACAAAACCGAGCGGAAGGAGTTCCCGGAATGGGACTTGTCTACGGTGAACCCGGACTCGGCAAAACTCAGGCTATAAAATGGTGGGCATTTAAAAACGATGCGATTCTTATCCGCTGTAATCAGATGATGTCCGCAAGATGGCTCTTGAAAGAGATTCTTGATTATATGTCAGAAATCAAGCCTTATTCTATATCAGATTCTTTTGATGAGGTTATACGGAATCTTATTCTGACACCTCGGGTTCTTATAGTAGATGAAGTTGATTATCTGACGATGGATAAAAATAAATCAATAGAAATACTAAGGGATATTCACGACAAAACTAACGTTCCTGTTGTTTTGGTTGGTATGACAAATGCTCATTCAAGACTCAAAAAATTTAGTCACCTTTATGACAGATTATCAGAAATAGTTAAATTTGAAAGATTTTCAAAAGCGGATATTAAAACTATCGTAAAAGAGCTTTCAGAAATTGAATTGACAGATTGTGCGATTAAGTACATTTACTCGAACCTCAACAGATTTAGACAAATTGTAAAAGTCATAAACAAAGCTGAAACCATCGCAAAAGCAAACGGGTTAAGTTCTATAGACGAAATATTAATAAAGGAGGCAATACAAAATGAAACAGAAAATTCTCAAACTGATAAAGATTCTGAATAAATTTACTATAGATGATATTTTGTCTATGAATGATTTTGAAGAACAAGAAGTTTCAGAAATATTGTCAGAATTAGAAAATTCAGGAATAATAAATAAAATTTCCAAAGAAGAATATATTTATTTCTCAAATGGAAAAGCAGAACCGCAGACCTCAAACCGGCTGCATAATTTAAATATAGAAAAAAGAAAAGATTTAACTGATATTAAAACATTGTTTTCTATAGACGAAGAGCAGGAAGTCTATGAAAATGCATCACCAAATGCAAAACGCAGAATTGTTAAATATTATACAATTCTAAAAATTGCAAGCCAGTTTGATAACCGGTGTATTGGTGCGTTTTTAAAACAATTTTCAAAAGAACATCCTGAGTACAAAATATCGCCATCGACTTTTTACAGAATCCGCCTAAAATATGCTCAATACGGCATAAGAGGACTTATCCCAAACTATGCACCGGGAGCACAAAGTGCGGTACCACCTGAAATGTACGATGAATTTAAAAATATGTACCTTAAACCAAATGCCCCATCAGTAAAAGAATGTGTAAGGCAACTCGCAAATACTTACGATAAAATGTCCGTACCAACACCGCAATGCTTTAGACGGCTGCTGAATAAGGAGTTTACCCCGGAGCTTGTTGCACAAATGAGAGAAAAGTCATATCGGCTGCCGGATTTGAATTTTTCGCAAGAAGAAAAACTCAAAATAGATGAAATATCAAATAAAGTTTATGAAAATTTTATAGACGGCGCAAAAGCATATTTAGAATATCTCGCAAAACTCAGACGAACTCAGGATATTCAGGTAAAAATAAATGCAGTAAGGTTGCATATCATTCCGTTTTTTAAGAATTACAAGTTTTCTGAAATCACACAGGATGTCGTTTTTAGTTTTCAAAATAAAAAGATTCTTGAAGGGTATTCAAGAAAATATTTAATAATTTATTCAAAAGAACTTGAAATTATTATTAAAAAATATTCTGATAAAAATAAATTCAACTTAATTTTTTCAACTCCGCAGAAATACAAAGAACATAAGATTTTAACAAAAGATGAAATTAATAAAATAACCGAAAAATATTCGCAGCAACTTTGGATTTTGTGTTTAGGAATCACACCTATGGAGTTGTATAATCTTGATTTTAGTGATATAAACTATGACGAACAAACGGTTCTAATTCGCAGTTCAAAATATACAATTTATAACCATCATCACAAAGAAAATCTGGATAGAACCCTTTATATCCCTGATATTTTGTTTAATAAAATTCCTAAACATCAAAAAGGACAGGTATTTTTAAAGGTTAATGTGTCAAACTATGATACGCTTATAAATACGCATGTTTATTTATCTGTTAAACACAATATTCCTCTAAATGTTATATGTAAAAACATAGGATATACTTGTTTTGATGACTTTTTAAACAGATTCGATTTCGCACTATCACATGATTTTATTCATAAAATCGATATTCTTAACGGTATATAAATTGTTTCCTGTAAAAAAATGTAATTTTGCCCCAAACTTTCCTGTAAAAAAGTGTAAAAACTTATTGATTTTTCCTGTAAAAAAGTGTAAAATTAAAACAAAAGAGGTGTTGTCATGCAAAGAAGCGCAATAAAAAAGCTAAAAGAATGGAAAGATGAAAAAGATCATAAACCATTAATTATAGAAGGTGCAAGGCAGGTTGGAAAAACTTGGCTTATGAAAGAATTCGGGAAACAATATTATGAGCAAGTTGTTTATTTGCATTTCGACAATAATCCTGAGCTTGCTGCGGTTTTTGAAAATGATTACAAGATACCGCGTTTAATAGAATCTTTTGAAATTTTATCAGGTATAAAAATCAATCCTGACAACACTTTAATAATTTTTGACGAGATTCAAGAATGTCCGAGAGCATTGACATCGCTTAAATATTTTAACGAAAATGCTCCTGAGTATGACATCGTAGCAGCAGGAAGTTTACTCGGACTTATCCACCATGAAGGAACAGGCTTTCCTGTCGGGAAAGTTTCATTCTTAAATCTTTATCCAATGGACTTTTTGGAATTTGCAAGAGCACTTGGAGAAGAAAGATTTATTGAATTAATTGAGAAAAAAGACTTCCAAATGATAAGTATATTTAAAAACGAGTTTGAAAAACTTGTTAAAATGTATTGCTATATTGGCGGTATGCCGGAAGTTGTTCAAGATTTTATAAATAATCGTGATTATAAGAGAGCCAGAGAGATACAAAAAACAATTCTTGCTTCTTATGAAAATGATTTTTCAAAACACGTTCCTGCAAATACAGTTGAAAAAATAAGGATGTTATGGCAAACAATTCCATCACAGCTTGCAAAGGAAAATAAAAAGTTTATATATAGTGCTATAAAAACAGGTGCAAGAGCAAAAGAATACGAACTTGCTCTGCTTTGGCTAAAAGATGCAGGACTGGTATATCAGGTTAATCGAATTAAAAAGCCGGATTTACCACTAATTGCTTATCAGGATTTTGAAGCATTTAAACTGTTTGTTGTGGATGTCGGTCTGTTATCTGCTTTAACAAATTTGGATGTAAAAACGATTTTAGAAAAAACTCAAATTTTTGAAGAGTTTAAAGGTGCAATAGCAGAACAATATGTATATCAGCAATTAAAAAGCGCTGAGGATGATATGCCAATTTATTATTGGTCAAATGATTCAAGCCGTAGCGAAGTTGATTTTGTGGTACAACTTGACGGATATGTTATTCCGGTTGAGGTAAAAGCGGAGAAGAATTTAAAAGCAAAGAGTTTAAAGAATTTTATTCAGGATTATAAGTCCGAAAAATCTGTTCGGACGTCACTTGCTGATTATAAATTGAATGATAATAATTTATATGATATTCCGCTCTATGCCATTGGAAATATTGATGCTATTGTTGAATAATTTGTTTAATCTCTTCAAAAGGAATCGGAGCATAATTGTTAACTTCAACGCAAGTGTTATAATACCAAGGATCTGTTAAACTGTTTGCGTGAACGTGTCCATGGATATTTAATTTAAACTTACTTTTACATTCCGGATGAACCGGTATATGTGTCAGCAAAAAGTTATCTAAATTATGACACCCGCGAATATCTTTAAAATGCTGTAAATAAAATTTTGGTTTAAATTTGTCGTGATTACCTTTAATTAATATCTTTGTACCATTCAGTTTTGGCATTATTATATCCAATTTATTCCTGTTAATTCCGACATCTCCTAAATGGTAAACCTTGTCATTTGGTTTGACTATTGAATTCCATTTTTCAATCATAAAATCGTCAGCATTTTCCGCGCTATCCCACGGACGCATTTTTGTTCCGTCGTAATTGAAAAATTGATACATATTTTCATGCGAAAAATGAGTGTCAGAGATAATGAAAATGTTGTAACTCATACCTTTCCTCCTTTTTGAAATCAAGCCACAACATACATCACTCAACTATAATAAAAAAGCAAGTTAACAGTTATTTGTATATGAAATAACATTTGCCATCCCTGATTCTTTCAACAATACAAAAAATTCGTTAATTACATCTTTCTTCTGTTCTGGATATTTTAAACCAGAACGCACATTTGAAAAAGTAAAAGTTACAGAACATTTTGCTCTTGATAAAGCAACAAAAAATGCACACCTATCCTCTTCCGGCTGATTTTTAAAATTCCAAAAAGCAGAATCTTCCAATCCAACAAAATATACAGCAGAATATTCCAATCCCTTGCTTTTATGTATAGTCATAATAGGAATAGAATTTAATCCACAGAAATTATCGATAGCATTTTGCCAATTTTGATTTGCTTCCTCAAATTCAGTATTAAAAAGCTCAATAAATTTATCTAATATTGTATCAAAATAATTTCCTTGACTATAAACCGGGAAATATGCTTTTATGCGATTTGTATCCAAAAAGGATTTTATAATATTAATAATTTCAGATATATTACATTTTTGTTCTATCATATTTTTCAAATTATTTTTCAAATCAAAAATTTGGTTTTGCAACTCTTCATACGTAGTATTATTATCACTATTAATACTAAAAATATTAATTATACATTCCTTAACTGTTTCCCATTTTTGTGCCTGTTTTATATTTATTGAACAAGAAACAATATCCAAAACAAGTTGTATTATAGGTTCTTTAATCAAGTCTTGATATTCAGTTTCAATTCTTGCTCGGATACTTTTTACTTTTAATGCTTTTTCTATTGCCTGATTATAATCTTGCGGTCTTTGTTTGCATAAAATACAAATATCATTAGGTTCTATACCATTGCAAATTTTTTTATAAATATCATTAGCAATTGCGTCTGCTTCAAGCATCTCATTATCTGAAATAAAAAGATTAATTTCGCCATCTGAAGGATTCCATTTATTAGAACATTTAATATCTAGATCTACTTCTTGTAAAGATTCATACATTTTTCTTTGAAACTCAACTAATTTTGGCGCAGATCTATGATTCATTAATAGCACTTTTGTAGCAGCCTTAAATTCATCACTATATATTTCAAAAACATTTTTCATTGCTCCTGCCCAAACCATAATACGTTGTTTATTGTCGCCAACAGCAGTTATTATAGAATTTGACTCTAAAAAGCAATCTTTGATAAATTTATATTGTAAATCAGTAGTATCCTGAAATTCATCTAAAAACACATGACTATATGTTTTTTGTATTGCTAATTTAATTTGTTCATTTGTAAGTATTATATAATCTGCTAATTTATTAATCATTTTAAAAGTAAGAGTAGCCTTGTGATTATCAAATCCTTTGAGTAATAAAGGCCAGATTTTACTTCCAAATTCATCTGGATTTAGAGGTATAGTGGTATCTTTAAGAGGTTTATCATAATATCTGTAAAACTTACTTTTTGCGGTTCCATTATGTGATACTCCTTGTCTAACAAAAGCTTTATCAATTACATCAAAATCTTCCACTAAATAATTGGAATTTGGTCTTAATTCATTTGGTAAAGCATAGAGAAAATGGTCTAAAATTCTTTTAAAAAAAGCATCATATGTCATAGATGAGAATCTTGATTTCGCATCTTGTCCACATCGTTTTTCAACTCTTTCTTTCAAATTTTGTGCAGAATCCGTCTTAAAACTAATTGCTAATATTTTTTTGGGATCTTTACAGAGATTTGTTTGTAAAAGATAAGTAGCTTTTTGTGCCAATAATTCAGTTTTCCCCGCTCCTGGTCCAGCTATTACTAAAATATTATTTTGAGATATTACAGATTGTTTTGCAGATTCTTCAAGAATAATACCATCACTTGGTTGCCAAATTTCTTTATTAATTATTTTCATTGTATTTAACCTTTTAATATAGATTTTGCTTTATTAAATATTTTAGAAAAAACATCTGGTAAATTTGCTTTTAAGTTTTCTTCAGGTATAGACGATAGCATTAACATGTGAGTAGTTGGTTTGCCTCTGTTTAAGAAAAAGTAATTATACCAAATCATAAGTTCTTTTTGTTTTTCACTGTAAGTTTCTCCACTTCCACCTTTTTCTTTGAGAGAATTTTTTACATCCTTAAAAATTCTATCTTTAAATTCATTGCTGGTTTTTTCTTTTTCACTAAGATCTTTAATTTTTTTATAATGTTCTCCCAGTTTTATTTCTGGACCCTCATTATTTTCTAATATATTTTTGTAGAAATTTTCATATTTTTCAAGCATCAAAAAATCTATATCCAAAGGGCTTGAAAAAAATATTCTAAAATTTTCCAAATAATTCATCCATCCTTCCATATTTTCATTTATTTCCCAATTATGCATACTATCAAGATTTTCTTGTGATAAAATTTCCCCATTATCTAACTTTAATATATCTTCCCTTTTATAACCGATATTTAACAATTCCTTTATTACATACTGTATTCTGCCCCAACCCCCACCGTATCTTTCTTTATCCAAGTCTAAAAGAGTAATGTATGGTATTTTCAAGTCATTTAATAAACGCCAAAAATGATTAACGTGCCTACCTCCAAGAGGAACGATAGATATTTCACTTAAATCAATATCCCCATTATATTTATCCCATAGTTTTGATAATATTAACTCTTCACTATCACCTTCACCTAGAATAACGAGTTTTGCAAAATATAATTCAGGATATGCTTTAACAGCTTCTTTTACATATTTATATTGCTCATCTGTCTTATTTGGTAAAGTTATATTGCAAACATTAGTATATCCCTTGTCATCCACTCTAAAATAGCGTACTTGAGATGGCTCAACTCTTTTGATGATTGAAGCAGAATGAGATGTTATAATTGTTTGAGCATTATTTTTATCTGCAATATTTTTTAAGTTATTTACTAATCTTCCAAGTAAATGTGGTGCTACATGGTTTTCTGGTTCTTCTACTGCCATAATGGTCAAAATGGGCAAATTTTTATTAAAAGATATGTTTTCTGAATCAGTTTCTATTTCTTTTTTAATAGTATTTTCAATATTTAAAATACTATCTATTAATGAAATATAAAACAAAGATTTTAATCCATCACTCATTTGATCAACAGTATAATCATTTCCTGTTTCAGTTGGGCTAAAAACAACATCTGCTCTTCTTATAGATGTTTCAATATCTGCGCTATTAAATTTTAATGCTACATTTTTATACTTTTCATTTGTGTCGTAATTTTTCCAGCGCTTATCTAAAGAATCATTTAATATTTTAACACCTTGTTCGGCTTCAAATTCAGAATTTAATTCTTCGATCTTTAATTTAATATTGTTTCGCCTTTCATCTTTCCAATTAATACTATTAATAAGTTGATACATCATGGCTCCAGATGTGTTTTTAAGCTGTTTAGAAGGGTCCCTAACGGCAGGTACATATATGACCCTGATTTTATCTAAATCTCGCCTTTGCGCATTAACATAATCTTTATCTTCTATTTCTGTAGATTCTGGGCAGGTAATGTATCTAATCTGATAATCTATCGCACCTTCAATAGTATTGCTTTTTTCCCAAGTTGCATCCAATCTAATACGTATATATGGAATGCCACCTGGAGTATCTACAATTACATGCTCAAAAAATTGAGGTATAGAGGCATCTTCTTCTCCTTCTTGTATATTTTTAAATTCAAAAACAGCTTCAATATACATTTTTTGCTCTGTCATATTTTCAGGTAGCGTATTCTTGGGGACATAGAAATCGCTACGCCTTATATTTCTATCACTTGTAAACTCTGAAAACATGCAATTTAGTGCAGCCAATGCTGCCGTTTTTCCTGTACTATTACTTCCAATAAATGTTGTTAAATCATCAATAGTAATCGTATGTTCTTTTTCTCCAAAACAACGAAAGTTAAATAACTTTATTTTTCTTAGTCTCATATACACATTCCTTATATTAATCATGCTAAAAGCATTGTGAATACTAAATTTATTATAATACAAGAAGTGATATTTTTATTATGGAAATATATCCGATCCATGTTTGTGATAACCTAAAAAGAAAAAGGAGTTAGACATGGCTGTACCTGATTTTCAATCATTAATGAATCCTGTTTTAAATTTGTATGAAAAGAAAAATGTAGAATTGCGTCCACGTGATATTGAGGATGAAATTGCTGAATTGTTTAATTTATCTGAAGAAGATAAAAATGAAATGATACCAAGTAATATTGAGACTATTCTTCGTAATCGTGTTAATTGGGCAGTTTATTATTTATTCAGAGCGGGATTATTAGATAGACCAAAGAGAGGTTACTATAAAATTAGTGAAGCCGGTGCTCAAGAAAATAAAACCGGAAATAAAATAAATATTGGATACTTAAAGAAATTCCCTTCATTTGTAGATTTTTCAAATATTGAAAATAAGAAAAGCTCTGATTCTGAAAATAGTATAGAAAACAATGAATTTCAAACTCCAGATGAAATGATATCTAAAGCACAGGCTTTATATTCTGATAATCTTCAAAACGAATTATTAGAAAAGCTAAAACAAGTCGATCCTGTTAAGTTTGAAAGAATAGTTTTACAACTTATGGAAAAGATGAACTATGGTATTGGATCAATGACAAAAATGAGTCATGATGGCGGTATTGATGGAATTATTGACGAGGATGAATTAGGTCTCGAAAAGATTTATCTTCAAGCAAAAAGATATTCGGATAATAAAGTTAACGAAAAAGAAATGCAGAATTTTGCCGGAGCTCTAGGTTGTTCAACAGTGCGCAAAGGTGTATTTATAACTACAAGCTTTTTTGATGAAAGAGCAAAGCAAAAAGCTGCCTCTGTACAAGGCAAAGTCATAAGACTTATTAATGGTGATGAATTAACGAAATTAATGATAAAACACAATGTTGGCGTTCAACCTAAAAATACAATTGAAATTAAAAAACTTGATGAGGACTTCTTTGTTGATGAAGGTTGATTACATTCTTTCTATATACCAGTTACTATTTCCAAAATGATTGAAGTTCCAATGGAGTTCAAAGTAAAAATTAAACTCCAAAGAATTGTCATCTTTGAAGTTCCAAGAGTATTTATTTAATTGTGTTTTGCGATAACTTTCAAATGCATCCTGAATTTCCTTAGCAAACTTTATCCTGAAATCAGAATACGGAATGTCCAATGTTTCTTTAGTTAATTTATTTTTCAAAATCATCTTCAAATCCTCTGATATTATCCAGTTCAATGTTGTATTGCTTACCGTTTTTATCCACACAGGTTGCAAAATCTACAGTTTTATCAGCATATTTGTTTTCCCATAAGCAAATCAGTAGTCCGATTTCTTGTGTTTTAAGATTTAAAATCTTTGTCCCATATAATTTATAATCTTTTTCAGTCATTATTTTCCTTTCTTACTTCGATTTTTGAATATATTTCATCCGGCTTTTCTGGATCAAATAAAAATTCTTTTAAAAATACATACAATTCGCCGCTTGGACTTTCGCATAAAACTGTATCTTCACTATAAAAACCAATAACAGTATATTCTCTGTTGTCATTGATTTCCCATCCGCGGATTTTCTTTAATCTGTATTTGCTGTACTGTTTAATCATATTTATTCCTTTTGTTACACAATACATCACTCTTTTTAGATAAAATATCAACTTGGATTCCTGAAATCGTATCATTTGGACACATTTGGGACTTGATGTTTCTGCGAAACAGAGTTATCCTGTGTGTACCAAAACTTTATTTACCCCGAGGTTAACTATGAAAAAACACACATTGGCACAAGAAGCCTTTAAACTCTATGCTGAAAAATTTATGTCGTTAGAAAATATCGCAAGGCAGCTTCATTTGAACGAAAGAACGCTTCGTCGGTGGAAAAAGTCTGATGATTGGGAAACCAAAAGAGCTGAATATCTTCGTACTAAAACGACATTACATTCGGATTTATATGATTTTATCCGAAGTTTAATAAATTCTATCGAAAAGGATATGGAGAATAACGGTAAAGTCGAGCCAGCAAGGTATTATGCTGTTACTAAAATGCTGAAATTGATTGGTCTGGTTAAATCTTACGAGGATGAAGTGATAAGTGAAAAACAAAAACAGAAAGAGGAAAAGCCGAAAGGTTTAACACCGGATGTGATACGAGAAATTGAGGAACAAATTCTCGGCATAACACACGAAGAAATTTGTGAACACGATTTGAACACCGATTAAACACCTTTTAAACGGTATTTAAATTTTAAACATCTTTTTCGTGATCGATAAAGAATGCATTTAATACATCTGCCTCATTTCGCAGGTGTTTTATTACCGGTGCAAGATTATAACACTCTTCAATCTCTGGTTGATTAGCAACAAAATAATCAATAACAACTGCTGTGTTATAAATATTCTCTGACCATTTGCTTAATTGTTTAAACTCCTTGGGAGTAATATTTAATCCGACTTTTTCCATATTTAAACCTCCTTTGGTTCACAACATTAGCTTGAAAGCAGAGAGAAAGCATTGAAAGATTTACATAACAACACAAATACTCTATTTTTTAAATTTACGGTCACTTTTACAGTAACCTTTGTAGTAACTATGTTTTTGATACAATTAAACAAAATAAGGATTAAAAAATGGTTTTAAGAACTGGTTTTGCAAGATTTCCATCAACGGATTATAAAACTACAAATCATATTATTGCATATCTTGATATACTTGGTGCAACGGACTTGATCTGTAATGACAATGATTTTAGTTTTCTAAATCATTTAAATATGTTCATGGAAGATGCTATTGAAGAATCTGGCGGCGGAATTTTTTCTAAAAAAGAAGATATATTTGTAAAAATATTTTCAGACAATATTGTATTAGCCATTGAATTAAAAGAAAATGACGACCAAAGAGATGATAAAATCGCAGCATTATTCAATACAGTAGCAAATATATATAATGAAATTTTGCGCTATGGATATTTAATGCGTGGTGCAATTATCGAAGGTGAATTTTTTCACAATAACATTATTGTATATGGCAAAGGGCATGTACAAGCTGTAAAATTAGAAGAAAAAGAAGCTATTTATCCAAGAATTCTTGTTCAAAAAGAATTATCAAAAATTTTACCACATTACCTTTTACAAGATAGAGATGGTTGGGACATTTTAAATATTTTTCAATTTAGTGAATATTTTGACCACTTATCTTTTAAATTTGAACTTCTTAAAATGCTTAAAAAGAACAAAGACAATGACCATATAAAAGCAAAAATTATGTGGGTAATAAATTATTTTAATTCTTGGTTTATTCGACCAGAGGCAAGAATTTTAGAAAAACCACAGATTACAGATGCTGAAATCACAGATGCTTTAAAATAATATTATTTTTAAATTTTATATTGTTGTGATAAGTTACATTATGAGAAGTTCGCAGACGGAAGTGTAGTTTGCATAGAAGATGAAATACCGTTCGAGATACCGGAATCCTGGGCGTGGGAAAAATT
>CACYKP010000006.1 GCA_902775025.1 uncultured bacterium
AAACCTCCTAAATATTCAGCACTTGCACTCAATGCGAAAACTCCTAACAAACCCATCGTTAATAAAATCTTTTTCATATACCCTCCTTAATTTAATGAACACAAATGCATTATATCAAATATAATACCTATTTTAAATAATATATAAACTTATATTAATTTATATTAATACTTGTTATTATTTGTATTTTTTCATAATATAAAAATACTTGAAAGGGATTTTTTAAATGAAAATATCGCAGATTGATAATAATATTAATTTTAATGGAAAAGTTATTGTTAAAAACGCAATTAGTCCAAATCAAAAACATCTTTTTAATTTACATAAAAATAATCTTGATAATATGATAAAAGATATGCCTTTTGATTTATTTATAGAACAGAGTAAAAGTAAAAAAACAATTTCTTTAACGACGAACGTAGAAAATACATCTGCATATTTTGTCAGAAAAAATAAACAAAACTTTGAAGAAGCCGCCGGTTATGTAATAGAAGAAGGAAAGAATAAATCAAAAGTTTATCAAGATATGGTTAAAGCTCAAAACATGCTTGATGCCGGCACTAATGCTTTTAAATGCGTAATATTTGGTAAATTTAAACTTGCACGAGAATTTGAAAAAGAACATGCAAAACTGGCTGTAGCTGACTTTGATGTTTATAAACAAATTCCGCATTTAGTATTAAACGGAGTACCGAAAGAAGTAATAAAACAAGCAAGAAACAATGCGTTTAAGTACAGGATTTATAAATTATTTACCCCAAAAACACAAGAAGAAAAACAATTCTTAAAAATGCGAAGAGAATATTTAAATGAATTAAAAGCTAAAAATATAAAACCTAAAACTGTGACATTAGAACTACCAAGGTTTTATTAATTTATAGAAATATTAAATCTTAAATATTTTTGCTTCTAATTCGTCAAGCTGACATCTTGTATATTCTGCCAATGTTCTATATACATTTGCGAGATTATTATTCAAATTATGTAAAATTGTCGGATTTTTTATAACGTCATCGGCATTTAAATCTGAATTGAGCTTATTAACTTCTTTTTGTATTAATTTTAATTCATCAGGTGATAAATTTGTTTTATCGGGGACAATTTTGGTCTTATATGAAAAATAGTCTATTATATTATCCTTTGGCAAATCTTTGTAATAAGTACTACTCCCTTCAATTTTATTAACTTTTTTACTATTTATATAAAGACTGGAGGTACCATTTTTTTTGCTCATTTCTACTTTTATTACATCGTCTTTTCCGTCTTTTAGGAGGGTTTTTATAATTCGTGTAAAAACTCTGCCATCACAAAGGTTTTTATATGCAAAACCTAATTCTCTGTAATATTCTTTTTCTGAACTCCTGAATATTGCAATGTCTATACTTTTTCTGGCATCGGCAAATGCTGTTTTTAATGCATAATTTGGTTCCCATTTTGATTTAAATGATATATTTTGACGGTTATAATTATTATTTGTCCCATTAATTTTATTTACATTTAACATATACTTCTCCTGTTGTTATAATTTTCAACTTATGATTTATATAAACCTTATAAAAAATAAATTTGCTAGTAATAATATAAAAAAGTAGGGTGCGTCGTTTGACGCACCGACAACAATTAATTATTCTAACTCTAAATCATTTTCAAAATTACACCAATCAATATTGTAATAACCCAATTTAACAAATTTATTAAATGATGAATATTTCCAATCTTTTGGCGGTATTTGATAATGTTTATATGAATTATAGTGAATATAATCAGCGTGTTTATTAAAATCATCTTGATTTCTTATTATATGGTCGTAAAACCTTCTTTGCCAAACACCTGCTTCTTTTCTTTTCTGCATGCTATCAGGCAAATTATCTTTGTTTATTTTCTCTGATAGATTATATGAAAAATATTTTTTAAAATTTGAAATAATCTGAGAAAAATTTTTCAATTCTTTCTCTTTTATTATCATATGCAAATGGTCTTTTAATACACAAATTGCAACTATCTCAAATTCATAATTCTGTTTTATTCTTAAAAATGCTTCACGTAGTAATTGAATATTATCTAATAGTAATTCTTTTCTTTCATATGTAACAATAGTAATAAAAATATATGAATAACCTTGTAAATAATATCTTTTGTAATTTGGCATTTTCTAATTATTACATATTATATTTGGTGCGTCAAACGACGCACCCTACATTATTTATTAAATTTGAATGTATCGATAAATGCTATTTTATATCCGAGTATTTGGGCTATTAGCTTTACTTCTTTGTATGAGATTGTTTCATTGCGTAATTTTTGAGATAAACTTCCTAATGAATATTTTTTGTTTTGAGCTTCTCCAATTCTGGCAGCTAATTCTTTAAGTGTCAAATCCCTATCGCCTGCTAAATTTTTAATCTCATTTGCTATTTTACCCATAGTAAAATTATAACTTTTTTAAATAAATTTATTTACTAGTCGATAAATATATTGACAAATCGATAAATATATGCAATAATAAGTATATAATATTTATATTTTTACATTTACCAAATTAAGAAAGGAGTATTTATGGATTTTCATTTAGGTATCCGTGGCGGTAGTCGTTTAATTCCCCCTAAAAAAAATAATGATGAAGCTGTAAAAAATTCAAAAGCAGACTTAGAAACTTTAAAACCTGATAATAGTGTACACTATGAAAGTATATCTTCATTAAAAAATCGAATACAAACAAAGCAAAATGAATTAAAATCTAAGATTCAAGAATATAAGCATTTTTGTGCTCAATATGGTATAGAGCCTGATGAAGAAAAAATAAACAACTGGAACACATTATCAAAACGTCTTGGTTGGATTGAAAAATATATAACTGATGCTAATCAAGAAATAGCTAAAATAACTACAAAAGGTGCTATAGATAAACTTGAAGCACAGTCTAAGGTAGGTAATGGCGTAGGTACAGAAAGTGTAGATTCATTAAAAAATCGAATACAGGCAAAGCAAAATGAATTAAAATCTAAGATTCAAGAATATAAGCATTTTTGTGCTCAATATGGTATAGAGCCTGATGAAGAAAAAATAAACAACTGGAACAAAAGTATTAATAGTGCATTATCAAAACGTCTTGATTGGATTGAAAAATATATAACTGAGGCTAATCAAGAAATAGCTAAAATAACTACCAGAACAGTTTTAGACAAGCTTGAGGCTCAATCTGATAATTAACAGGAATTATACCGCAAGCATCGTGCGTCGTTTGACGCATCGAATACAATAATATAAAAAAAGTAAGGTGCGAGTGGTAATATTTACCCCCGCACCTTACTTTTTGCTTTATAAAGCCTTAATGCTCTATTGCCTTACTTCAACAACGCACCAACTGATTTGTAGACTTCCATTCTGTTTGCAGCATCTTTTTCAGCTTTTGAATAAAGTTCTTCTGCTGCATCAGGGTTAGTCTTAAGAAGTGATTTGTATCTTCCTTCACTTCTGATGAAGTCTTGGTATGCACCCTTAGGATCTTTAGCATCCCAAGTGAACGGTACTTCTGCAGATGGGTTGTATCTGTATAGTGGGAAGTAACCAGCTTCAACTGCACGTTTTTGTTCTGTCTGAGTCTTAGACATATCAATACCGTGAGCGATACAAGGAGCATAAGCGAAGATGATAGAAGGTCCGTTGTAAGCTTCAGCTTCTTGGAATGCTTTAAGAGTTTGCATTCTATCAGCACCAAGAGCAACTGATGCTACATAAACGTAACCGTAAGACATACTCATCAAGCCCATGTTTTTCTTGTAAGTTGGTTTACCGCCTGTAGCAAACTTAGCAACAGCACCTGTAGGTGTTGATTTAGAAGCTTGACCACCAGTGTTAGAATAAACTTCTGTATCAAGAACAAGGATATTAACATTCTTGTTTTGAGCAAGAACGTGGTCAATACCGCCGTATCCGATATCGTTTGCCCAACCGTCACCACCTATAATCCAGATTGATTTATCTGTGAAGTAGTCTTCTAATTCTCTTATTTTTGTTAATGTTCCGCATTTGCAATCAGGAGCATATTTTTCAATTAAGACTTTTGCTTTGTTTTGAGCTTCTACAGCTTCCGGAGTTTTTGAATTATCCCAATGAGTCATAGCTTCAGTTAAAGCAGCCTTCAAATCAGCAGGAGCTTCTTCTTTAGCAAGAACTTCTTCAACTTTTTCTTTTAATAATGCTCTGTTTGAATCTACTGCTAATCTCATACCGAAACCGAATTCAGCATTATCTTCGAATAGAGAGTTAGCCCAAGCAGGACCTCTGCCTTCCTTAGTAGTAGTGTAAGGAATAGTCGGGAAAGTACCTGAGTAGATTGAAGAACAACCTGTTGCGTTAGCTACGATTGCGTTTTCACCGAATAATTGAGAAACCAATTTAACATAAGGAGTTTCACCGCACCCTGCGCAAGCGCCTGAGAACTCAAATAACGGTTTACGTAGCATTGCACCCTTAATTGTCTTAGTAGTGTTTTTACCCATTACGTTATCCGGAAGTGCGTCAAAGAATTTTTCGTTTTCTCTTTCGCCTGCTTCAACTTCTTTTTCAATTGTTGACCAAGTAAGAACTTCTTTTCCCGGAACTTTTGACATCGGACATTGGTCTAAACATACACCGCATCCTGTACAATCGTCGCAGTAAACTTGAATTCTGAATTTTTCACCGTGGTCATTTGGCTTAGCATCAACTGTTGTGAATGTTGATGGTGCGTTCTTCAAATCATCAGCTTCAACCAATTTAGTTCTGATTGCAGCGTGAGGACAAGCTGATGCACAAATACCGCATTGAGCACAAGTTGCACTGTTCCAATGTGGAACACGAGGAGCGATACCACGTTTTTCAAGACAAGCTGTACCTGTTGGAATTACACCATCGTTGCTCATAGCTGAAACAGGTATGTCGTCGCCTTTTTGTCTCATTGATGGTTCGATGATTTTCTTAGCAAAATCGCTTGCATCATCAGAGATAAGCTTAATATCTTCTGCGTGAGCAACACCGTCTAAGCTTGCCGGTATAACAACTTCTTCTGTTGCGTTGATAGCTGCATCAATAAGAGCTAAGTTCATGTTAACAACATCGTCGCCTTTTTTCTTAAAGGTCTTAGTTGTCATAGCTCTCATGCCTTCATAAGCTTGTTCAAACGGTATGATACCTGAAACTTTGAAGTAAGCTACCATCATAACTGTATTAGCACCTTTACCTCTTAAACCGGGTTGTTCCTTGATTAATTTTTCAGCATCAACATTGTAGAATTTTATTTTCTTGTTGATGATTGTTTCTTGCATATCTCTTGTTAAGTGAGAGAATTCTTCTTTTGACCAAGGTGAATTTAGAAGGAATGTACCGCCTTCTTTAATACCTTTAAGTAAGTCATAACGACCAATATAAGCGTGAGCTGAAACTGAAACAAAATCAGGTGCTGTAATTAAGTAAGTTGACTTAATTGGTTTATCACCAAAACGTAAGTGAGAAACAGTTACACCAAATGATTTCTTTGAGTCATAAGCAAAGTATGCTTGAGCATCTTTGTTTGTATATTGACCGATAATCTTGATTGAGTTTTTGTTAGCACCGACTGTACCGTCTGAGCCTAAGCCCCAGAACATACAGTTTGTAGTTCCTTCAGGTTCTGTAACAATATGTTCGGAGTAATCTAAAGATTTGTGTGTAACATCGTCGTTAATACCAACGGTAAATCCGTGGAAACCGTTATTTGCAAGATGTTTATATACTGCATATACCATAGAAGGTGTAAATTCTTTAGAAGATAAGCCGTAACGACCACCTATGATTCTGATGTCTTTACCTTGTAATGCTGCAACTACATCTAAGTAAAGCGGTTCACCGATTGAGCCTGCTTCTTTTGTTCTATCGAGTACTGCAATTCTCTTAACGCTAGAAGGTAATGCTTCATTGAATCTCTTAACATCGAATGGTCTATACAATCTTACTTTAACTAAACCGTACTTAGTACCTTTTTTAGCGTTTAAGTATTCGATAGTTTCTTCGATTGTTTCGCAGCTTGAACCTATTGCAACAATTACATCAGTAGCATCAGGAGCACCAACATAATCAAACGGATGATATTGACGACCGGTAATCTTAGCAACTTTGTCCATATATTCTTGAACGATATCAGGAACTGCATCATAGTATTTGTTAACTGTTTCACGACCTTGGAAGTATACGTCTGTGTTTTGAGCACCGACTTTACAAATAGGAGCTTCAGGTCTTAAAGCTCTAGCTCTGAATTCTTCTATATATTGAGGTTCAACAAGAGAAGCGATTTCTTCATAAGAAATTTCTTCAATCTTGTGAATTTCATGTGATGTTCTGAATCCGTCAAAGAATTGCAAGAACGGAACTTTAGCTTTATATGTTGATAAATGAGCAACTAAAGCCATATCCATTTCTTCTTGAACGCTGTTTGCAGCGAGCATTGCATACCCTGTATTACGGCAGCCCATAACGTCTGTATGATCACCAAAAATTGCTAATGATTGAGCCGCTAATGCACGAGCAGAAACGTGAATAACGTGTGGTAACATTTCACCTGCAACTTTGTGCATAACAGGAATCATTAATAATAAACCTTGTGAAGCAGTGTATGTAGAAGTCAATGCACCTGCTGCAAGAGAACCGTGAACAGCACCTGCTGCACCGGCTTCTGATTGCATTTCGGCAACTTTAACTTCTTTGCCCCAAATGTTTTTCTTGTGTTGTGAAGCCCATTCATCAACCCATTCTCCCATAGTAGAAGAAGGTGTGATAGGGTAGATTGCGGAAACTTCAGAAAGCGCATACGCAACATGTGCTGCAGCGTAGTTTCCGTCAACTGTAATTGTGTTTTTTGACATAATTTATATCTCCCTTTCTAAATTACTCTTCCGAGCCTTTATTTTATTATAAAACAAACATGAAATAGAAAAAATTCTTTTCCGGCAAATTTATTTTTTAGCGGTTTTATAAATAGTATGATTACTTTTGAAGGCAGACAAAAAACAATACAAACCGCTTATACTATTGGGCTTAAAGCTCATAATATTTATCCTCATGTATCAAGTTCACAGGTAAAAAAAAGGTACTTTAAGGCAAATAATATATCAGAATTTTCACAAAAGCCATTACCTGAGTTTTACAACAAGATTAGCGAAAAAGTTATTGAATTACGTGAAATTTTAAAAAATAATAATTCTAAAATTTGTGATTTTATTTATGCAATGCAAGACAAAAAAGTCGGTAACTGTTTTGAAGAAGCTCTGCTGGCTGAAATAATAGGAAAGTTAAACGGACAAAAAAATATTTATGTCGGTAATATTTTTGTAAAAAAAGAAAATGTCCCAGAGAAAAAAAGCATAGATCACTCTGTCGCATTTATAACAAATAAAAGAATCAAAAGCAAAAAAGAATATGAATTTAAAAACAAAGAAGCTATTATTATTGACCCTTGGCTTGGAATTACAGATTTTGCAAGCAATTATTTTACGCAATTAAAAAATCATTTCAAAAACTCTTTTAAAGAACTTCCGGATCAAGATTTTTTGGAATACTTAATCGGTACCGAATCCAAAAACATAAAAGAATTCAGAGATGGGCGCAGAAATTCGTGTCAGGATTTAAAATTCAATATAGAATCTGTTGAAACTTTCCCTATAGATAAATTAAAACAAAAAATATATAAAGCTTTTTTCCCCGAACTTGTAATAAAAAAATATAAAAAAATAGAATTACCCAAATTAACTAATCAAAAATCAATTGCAAAAAAAGAAAGTTTATAACATAATAAATATAGCCTGAGTCCCGAGGGGGTAAATATATAATTAAGAGTGTTATATATTGAATTCTTTGGATAAAGGGGGATACTAATTAAAAAGGTCGTGCCTCCTTGCAGGTGCGACTTTTTAGTTTGGGGAACACCCTACACGAAAACTCTACATGAGGGGCAGAAATTACTTAAGAAAGGATATATTTATGGAAACAAGAGTTGCAATTATAGGGATTATTGTTGAGAATGATGCAGTTGTTTGCGATATTCAAAATCTTTTAACGGAATATTCAAAATATATTATAGGAAGAATGGGAATTCCATACCAGCCAAAAGCTGTAAGAATAATAAGCGTTGTTCTTGATGCACCGGTTGATACCATTAATGCTCTAACAGGAAAAATCGGTAAAATTGAAGGCGTAAATGCTAAAACTGTTTATTCAAATGTTTAAGAAGTGGAAAATGGAAAGTTGAAAATGGAAAATAATTACAAAATGAACAAATTATATTTTGTCAATTTATTGCGTAGCAATATTAAAAATTTTCCATTTTACATTTCCAATTTTCAATTTAGATATATAGGTCGGGTTTTAGCCTGACAATAACTGTAAAGAAAGTAGGCTGGGCATACTTGCCCCACAACATGAGGTTATAAAATGTACGATAAAAAATCATTAAAAGCGGAAGAATTTATTAATCACGAAGAAGTTTTAAGAACTTTAGATTACGCAGAAAAAAATAAAAACAATTTGGAATTAATTAATGAGATATTGGAAAAAGCTCGTCCGACTCACGTTGGAAGAGAAACTTTTTGTAAAGGTTTAACTCACGAAGAGGCTAGTGTTTTACTGGCTTGTGAAGATAAGGGAATTTTGCAAAAAATATATGATTTAGCCCAAGAGATAAAAGAATCTTTTTACGGTCAAAGAATAGTTATTTTTGCTCCGCTTTATCTATCAAACTATTGTGTAAACGGCTGTGTCTATTGCCCTTATCACAATCAAAATCACCATATTCCCCGTAAAAAACTAACTCAAGAGGAAGTCAAAGCAGAAGTTATTGCACTTCAAGATATGGGACATAAACGTCTTGCAATCGAATCAGGTGAAGACCCTGTTAACAATCCGATTGAATACATTTTAGAATGTATTAATACGATTTATTCAATCAAACACAAAAACGGTGCAATCAGAAGGGTAAATGTAAATATAGCTGCTACAACAGTTGAAAACTACCGCAAACTAAAAGAAGCAGGAATTGGAACTTATATTCTGTTCCAAGAAACTTACCATAAAGAAAGTTATGAAAAACTTCACCCGACAGGACCTAAACACAATTACGCTTACCACACCGAAGCTATGGATAGAGCGATGGAAGGCGGTATAGACGATGTGGGATTGGGAGTTTTGTTTGGCTTAGAAAGATACAAATATGAGTTTGCGGCACTTTTAATGCATGCAGAACACTTAGAAGCTGTACATGGAGTAGGACCGCACACAATCTCTGTTCCTCGTGTTAAAAAAGCAGACGACATTGATCCAAATGCATTTGATAACGGAATAGACGATGAAACATTTGCTAAAATTGTTGCACTTACACGTATAGCTGTTCCATATACAGGTATAATTATCTCAACTCGTGAAACTCAAACTGTCAGAGAAAAACTTCTTCAACTTGGAGTTTCACAGGTTTCAGGAGCTTCAAGAACTTCTGTTGGCGGTTATACAGAGGAAGAAAGACCTGTTGAAACAGAACAATTTGACGTATCTGACCAAAGAACTTTAGACGAAGTCGTAAGATGGCTTATGGAAAGAGGACACATTCCTTCATTCTGCACGGCTTGTTATAGAGAAGGAAGAACCGGTGACAGATTCATGTCTCTATGTAAAACAGGACAAATTCAAAACTGCTGTCAGCCTAACGCTTTGATAACACTAAAAGAATTCTTGATGGATTACGCAAGCGAAGAAACAAAGAAAATCGGTGAAGAATTTATCAAAAAGGAACTTGATAAAATCCAAGGGGTAAATGAAGCTGTTTATAAAGCACTCACTAATAACCTCAAAGAAATCGAAAACGGCAAACGTGATTTCAGATTTTAGAGTGAGAAATGTATTAAAGGTGCGTCAAACGACGCACCTTAATTTTATTTATTGTTGGGGTGGAAACCCCAACCTACGTAACTTACATAACTATATCCATTGCATCATTCATTAATCCTTCAGTATTATTTTTACTATCTCTTAATGCACTGGATAAGTTGTTCAATTTTTCAAGTACGTGTTTTGCACCCTTGAATTTTAAAAAGCTAAGTGACTCTATTGCATCAGCTAACAATAAACAAATCGTTTTGGTATTTTTATCATCTATTGTTATATGTTGCATAGTATTTCTAGCAAACGATAATATTGCCTGTGCTTCTTCAGGTCTATCGATTGCTGTATCAGATTTGCCGCCTTTTTTCATGTCGCTTAATGTTTGCAAAATTTCTTTTCTTCCTGTCACATCAATCGTTGTCATACTACTTTCTCCTTTTTTATACTTGTATTTCTCTCTTGTGTATATAAAGTATTTAAAGAAGAAATAATTGCCTATAGTTTTTCTATTCTATTCTATTCTACTCGGCATTATACTTGAATTTCAGCCTTAAAAAACTCGTCTTTACAATTTGTAACAATTGCTGTTTTATGGTAAGTTTTAATTACAATAAAAGAAAGAATAGATTATAATGATATTCAAATTGATGAATTCTCAATATACGACTTATATTCAGAATTAGCAACATATAAAAAGTCATCCGGCAGTCCCTCTACGGCTTCTGCAAAAAATAATCCTGTGACCTTCCGTAGCCATTACCGAATGACTAATTATAGTTTTTACGATTTAATAGAGTTTGTCAAGGTTAGTATTAAAAAGAGCAATGACGAATTTATAAATAAAAGAGGTTATTAAAATGAATCTGACAAAATCCGAAAGACCGCATATATCATTCTTTGGCTGTACAAACAGCGGGAAATCCAGCTTAGTTAATGCTGTTACTAATCAAGCATTATCGGTTGTATCTGACATAAAAGGCACAACAACCGATGCAGTACAAAAGTCAATGGAAATTTTACCTCTAGGCCCTGTTGTTATTATTGATACAGCGGGAGTAAACGATGAAGGAAAATTAGGAGAACTCAGGATTGATGCAACCAAAAGGATTTTAGACAAAACAGATATTGCAGTTCTTGTTATTGATTCAACTGTAGGAATGCAAAATGAAGATTTTGAATTGATTAAAGAATTCAAAGAAAGAAAAATCCCATATCTATTTGTTTGGAATAAGTGTGATTTAGCCACGTCAGTTGACACCTCACCCCACCCCTCTCCTCAAGGAGAGGGAGCTTGCTTGTTTGTTTCCGCTAAAACAGGCAAAGGAGTAAATGAGTTAAAAGAAGCTTTAGGACAGATTTTGAAAGAAAATAAAAACGAAAAATTTATCATTAAAGACCGGCTTCAACAAGGAGATATTGTTATTCTTGTTATTCCTATTGATGAATCCGCTCCAAAAGGCAGAATAATTCTTCCTCAGCAAAATGTATTAAGAGAATGTCTAGACGCTCACGCAACTGCTATTTGTTGTCAAGTAGAAGAACTTTCATCAATCTTAAATTCATTTACCCCCAAATTCGTTATAACAGATTCTCAAGCGTTCAACAAAGTAAAAGAGATTGTTCCTGAAAACATTATTCTTACTTCATTTTCAATATTAATGGCTAACTATAAAGGCAGTCTTGAAACACTTTTAAACGGTGCTGAAACAATCTCCGCTCTCAAAGACGGAGATAAAGTTCTTATATCAGAAGGTTGTACTCATCACAGACAATGCAACGATATAGGAACCGTTAAACTGCCTAATTGGATTAAAAAATTTACAGAAAAAAATATTGATTTTGATTTTACTCAAGGCGGAGAATTTCCAAATGATTTGAGCAAATACAAACTTATTATTCACTGCGGAGGGTGTATGCTTAATGAAGCGGAGATGAAGTCAAGAATTAAATACGCAAAAGAAGAAGGGATTCCGATTGTTAACTACGGTATGACAATAGCTTATATGAACGGAATTTTAGACAGAGCATTAGAAATTTTCAGAGGTAAAAACATTGAATAAAGAAGAACTGATCAATATTTTATCTGATAACACAAAAAACGAATGGCTTTTTAAAGAAGCTGACAGGGTTCGTCATGAAAATGTCGGGGATGAAGTTCACCTTAGAGGCTTAATAGAATTCTCAAACATTTGCAAGCGTCAATGCAAATATTGTGGTCTAAGAAGTGCAAACAAAGAGATAGAAAGATATCGTATTCTAAAAGACGAAATATTAACCTATGTTCAAAGTGCAGTAAATATGGGATATCGAACAGTTGTTCTTCAATCTGGGGAAGATGAATATTATAACACAGATAAAATGGTTGAAATAATTCGTGAGATTAAAAAGTTTGATGTTGCTTTGACTCTGAGTATCGGTGAAAAAACTTATGATGAATTTAAAGCGTTTAAAAATGCAGGTGCAGACAGGTATCTTATAAGAATAGAAACTACAGACAAAAAACTTTACGAAGCAATGCATCCCCATGCCAGCTTTGAAAACCGTGTAAGATGCCTATATGATTTAAAATCTTTAGGGTTTGAAACAGGCTCTGGCTGTCTTGTAGGACTTCCTAATCAAACTATAGAATCTCTAGCTGACGATATCTTATTTTTCAAAGAGCTTGATGCAGATATGATAGGAATAGGACCTTTTATACCGCATGAACAAACCCCTTTAAAAAATGCTCAAAAAGGTGATTTTTGGCTCGCCTTAAAGGTTATGGCTCTTACAAGAATTAATCTTCCTAACATAAACATTCCGGCAACTACCGCTATGGAAACATTAAATCCAAACGGCAGAATAATCGCACTCCAAAGCGGAGCTAATGTTGTCATGCCAAATGTAACAAGTAAAGAATACCGTGCAAAATATGAGATTTACCCGGGGAAAATCTGTATAAATGAAAACCCTGAACAATGCAGAGGGTGTATTGAAGGTAAAATTAAAGCAATCGGAAGAACAATAAGCAAAGCTAAAGGGTTCCGACACAGGAATTAAATTTGCAGTTCATTTTATTGCGGCATTATTATGCAGCTATTTTACTGTATCTATATTGGTTAATTTTGTTTTCAATGATTTTTACTGCTCTTGATAAAAATCCTTCTTTTTCAGGTTGATTATTGTACAATCTTACAATTCTTGCTTTCCCTCTTATCGGTGTTTTGGGAGTAAAGAACGGATTTTCAAGTTCAGCTATCAAAGCTGTTTTCCTTTCTTCACCGCTTGATGTTTCTATAATTCGTTTTGCATTATTAAAGAAAATATTTGCTTTCTTAAGCGGTGTTGTTTCAAGAACCTCGTTTAATTCGGCAACAGAGCCGATTTTTAAATCTTTTGCCACTGCTTTTTGGAGAAACTTTTTAGCATCTTCATTCGTATCAATTTTGTCAAAAAGAATTTTCATCTCTTTAATATCTGCAGTTTTATCCGCAGAAGGACGTTTAAACATCTCCATTACACCCTGTCTTAACTTTGCATTATCATGGTTTAGGGTTGAATACATTTCAACTACAACATTTTGAGTAGCCTCTTTAGGTGTTTTCTTCTTTGGCATAAAGTTTTCAACAAAAGCCTTTAAGAAGTTACCCCTTTCCTGTGTATAAGCCTCCTGTAAATTACTTGTTTTACCCGCCATCGCTACACCGATTGTTTTCTTTTTCATTAACTTGCTTACAGCATATTGAGCATCCGAACGGGTTTTGCTGTATCTTCCCGTTTCTATAAGTTCGTCCAAATTTTTTACTGCATCTTTATTATCCGCGTGAAGTTTTAGATATGATGTATAGTTTTGCGGTTTATTTATATACATTATCCTATTTTTTGATGAAAGCATATCAATAATTAATTTTGACGGATTGGAACTGTCTTTTAAAATATCGTGCTGCATATTTTCAACAAATTCTAAACTTTTCTCATCACGGGCAAGTGAAAAAATCTTCTCTAAACTTTCAAAAGAATCCGTACTTCTTGAAACAATATTCATATGAGCAGGCAGAGGTTTATCTACCATGGAATAAATGTTTAGAATATGATCAGAATCCTCTTTTATTCCGTAAAAGTTTTGTTTGTGATATTTATTTGCCATTGTTCTTAAGAAGTTAAATTGCTTAACATCAGCATTTTCAGTCATTTTTGCAAGTCTTGAAGTTGGCTGACCTATCATACCACCCAATTTGTAACAAGCTTCTTGCATATATTTATACTGCTTAGAATTATTTTTGTTTTTTAATAAAAAACTGCTTAATGGTTTTCCGTAAAAAGATTGATTGGAATTGTTTAGTTTATTAATATGCATATTTATATCTCCTGCCCATATAAAAACGTGTAAAAATAAAATTTGCTACCTTTTTATATTATACAAAAAAATAAAAACATTAGCAGTAATCTATATAGAATTTACAGGTTCTTTACAATAAAAAATATCTTATATATAATGGAGTAGCAACTAAAGAGGGGTGTCCGAGCGGTTGATGGTGCAATCTTGGAAGGGTTGTGTAGGGCTTGCTCTACCGTGGGTTCGAATCCCATCCCCTCTGTTTTTATAACCAACTAAATAAATTATTAGGAGTTGTTGTTACTACCTTTTTTCAGGACATTTGGTCGGAAGGGGTAGATATTTTTAATTGGCAAGATAGCCAATTTTAGTAAATATTAGCGATTTTGTGTGGTCGGAAATTGCCTGTGTCAAATTACCCCAAATGTCCATTTTGTGTCCCCAAAATTCCATTTTAAGAATTTTGAAAGGGTAAATATTTGGCTCAAATACCGACAAAATCTAAATCATACAAAAGGACAAAAATAGGTAATTTGAAATATTTCGTGCATTTTAATGCACGCTACAAACTAAATCACACAAAAGAACAATGATAGGTAATTTAAAAATTTGATTTCTAAAAATAGGTCGGGCTTTAGCCCGACACATATTTTAATTTCATTTTTGACGGGTTAAAACCCGTCCTATTTACTATCTTAAATCAGGAAATGAAAGATATATTTTTAAAGTTTTTATTGCATCCGAATAAATTTAAGTTTGGAAAAGCAATTACATTGTATAGTCAAAATATTTCCCAGGTTTACCAACTAAGTCTTTACAAGTACTTCTATATCTTCCTTCTTCGTCTTGACCATTTACAGTATGTTTTTTATTTATATTTTTAACAATATCATCCATAATTTTTACATCAGATTTTGAAAATGTTTGATTATTAATAAGTTGTTCTAAATTTTTTGCATCATTTTCTTGACCAATATTATGAAGATATGTCATTAATTTTGTAGCTAAATCTCTGATAACTTCATTTTTCTCTTTATATTTATATTCAGTTCTCAATTGCTCAAAAATACCATCGCCATTATAAATAATAAAAGCATCTATCCAATTATTTGAATCATAGCCATTTAGAAAAGCTTCTATGTTGTTTTCATTAACTGATTCTTTAATAAAATTCGTTACAAAATGTTGATCAAGATTATCAGTATTCCCTATTAATTTTTCTGCAACAGTATAACCTAATGAAAATATTGTTTTTTCGTTTTTTGAATGTTTTCCTAATATTCTTTTTTCATATAATGAAACGTCTACGCTTGACAGTTTACCATCTTTTTTGCCATCAAAACTATCAACCTTGTCAAACATTGCATAATCTGTTGCTTTTTCTCTGCTCATTCCAACATAAAAATTTGTCATAATTTTTCTCCTCGTTTTTACTACTTTACGCTTATGCATATACAAAGTATTTAAAGAAGAAATAATTGCTTACAATTTTTCTATTCTATTCTATTCTATTCTATTCGGCATTATGATTGGTTTTAAGCCAATTGTAAAGATTTTTATTTTTGCTTAACAATATTAAGATTTGTTAAGCTCATAGGTCGGGTTTTAACCCGACAAATACCTATTGTATAATATTAGAATGAATTATAAACGTTACTTTATACCAAATTCTATGGTCTTTATAACAATTGTTACATATAATCGAAAAGATTTCCTTTTAGATTATATTGATTTAATAAAACGTTCTTTTAAATATACAAAAACAAAAATTTCTTTTAATATTGAGGCTATTGTAATTTTAAAAGACCATATTCATTTTATCTTACAACCTGAAAATATTAATGATTATCCTAATATAATTAAATATTTTAAAACATATTTTTCTCGTAATATTAATATTGATAATTCGGATTTGACAGATGGTAAAAAATATAAAAAAGAAAAAGGTATTTGGCAGAGCAGATATTGGGCTCATATTATTTTGGATGAAAACGATTTAAACAAACACATTGATTATATTCATTATAATCCAATGAAACATTATAAGATTGCACCAAAGGATTGGGAATATTCATCATTTATGAAATATGTAAATAACAAATTATATGATATAAATTGGTATAATTTTGAGGATAAATACAAAATTTCAGAGTTAGATTTAGAATAATTAATAAGGTTTTTGTCGGGTTAAAACCCGACCTATAATCTGAAACGAGTTCAGCATGACAAAAATGGTCGGAAGCATGTAGCGTGCGTTTATACGCACCGAATAATTATCGAAATTATTGTTCTTTACTCTTAAACCGACTGTTATTTTAAAGTTTTAACCTACACAATAATTTTAAAGGTGCGTCTTATCAACGCACCCAACACAACTACATAACTATTCTTTGATCATTTAGTTTCTACCTTTTTTACAGTATCAACATCCAGTATTACAGATGTCATTTTTTTCTCTATCTCTCCCGATAATTCAAGTTTATCCTGAGTATTTACAGTTAAACCGTTCCATTTGTCGCTGTCTATCTCAACAGTCATTGAGCCTGTTGAATCCTTGAAAATATATTTGTCATCAGATACTCGCTTCAAAATATTACCTTCTACTGTAACATAACTGTTATTTCCCATTTTTAATGCATTAATAATTGTTGTCTTACTTGCGCCGTTATCTTGGAATCCGACGGCATAAACAAGAGATAAAGATGCAAAGGTTAATGTTAAAATTGATAAAAATTTTTTCATAATCAAACTCCTTATAAATTCTTATTGAGGATGCGGAAAAATCCAAAATTTGACAGAATTTTGAGATTTTTCCGCATCCGACTTTGGTGTGTGAGAGCCAGTCTCTATGCGGGATAGCATAGAGACTGGCTCGATACCGTTCCTTCGAGTTTGCGAGAAAAACGAGAGTTTTTCCGCAAACTCTTATTTATCATAATATACAAGTTTAGAGTTTAAATTAGTCAACTAAGCTATATTTGTCAAATCTCTGACAACTTCTCCCGCAATAATCAGCCCAACTGCAGACGGAACAAAAGCATTACTTCCGGGGATTTGACGCTTTGATGATTCTTCTTCTATTGTAATTGTTGGTTTAGTCGGAATTTCCTTTGAATAAACAACCTTGACTTTTTTTATACCTCTTTTTTTAAGCTCTTGTCTTATAACCTTTGCAAGCGGACAAACCGAAGTTTTTGATATATCAGCCACTTCAAAAAGTTCGGGATGCATTTTATTCCCCGCTCCCATAGAACATATTATTGGACAACCTGCTTTTTTAGATTGCTCAATTAGTTCAAGTTTCCCCACCACAGTATCAATTGCATCAACTACATAATCATAATTAGTAAAATCAAATTCATTTGAAGTCTCAGGCGTATAGAACGTTCTATAAGTTTTTATATTTACCCTAGGATTAATGTCTTTTGCTCTTTTTTCCGCTACATCAACCTTGTACTCTCCGATTGTTGAATGCAAAGCTATTATCTGTCGATTAAGATTTGTAAGAGCGACTTTGTCATTATCAATCAAATCCAATTCTCCGACACCGGAACGAACAAGAGCCTCAACAACATATCCGCCGACTCCGCCAATACCAAAAACGGCAACTCTTGAATGAGATAATTTATTTATCCCATCAGTTCCTATAAGTAATTCAGTTCGTGAAAATTGGTTTAATGACATAATATGATTATATAACAAAATTTGATTTATTTAGAATGTTATTGTTCTGATACACATGAGGTAACAACTTATGATGACGATGGAGACGGGCTTGCAGACAGAATTATTCGTCGAGATTTCAGTAATTTTAATGGTGAAACTAAACTAAAAAAAGAAGAAAGTATTATCCTAGATGAAAAAAATAAATTTAATATGAATAAAACAACAACAAAACCTACAAAGAAGTTGGATATTAAATGGTAAAGCTATGTAGCTATGTAGGGTGCGTCGTTTGACGCACCAAAATACAATAACAAAAAGTAAGGTGCTTCAAAATGACGCACCTTACTTTTTATAATATTTTTCTTTGCGTATTAATGAATCAAACCAAAGCCAAGAATAAACACGCATACAACAAACACTAGTGCAACTATACCTGTTAGTTTATTTAATCCTTTTTCCGCACTTTTTTGTGATGTAAACATTTGTGCTGCACTTCCTATCCCTGCGATACCGTCGCCTTTTGGTGAGTGCATAAGTATCAAAACTATCATTAATACTGCTGATACCACCATTATTGTCCAAAGTAATTTTAACATTTTTTCTCCTTTTTCGTTGGGTTTCACCCAACCTACTACTTTTATATTGGTGCATCGAGATGCACCCTACAATTTGTGTTCTGTCATTGCGAGGGCGATTAGCCCGTGGCAATCCAGACTTTTATTAACTTATTTTTTATTTATTGTGTTTTTGCTTTTTTTATAAAGTGAGCACGTTTTGAATTGAGTTTGATATTATCAAACGTATAAAGTCTTGCCGGACGTTTTGAAGACGATTTAGAAAACTCATTAAGTTCTCTAAGTCCTTCTGTTGTAATAACTTTCTTTCTAAAGTTACGTTTGTCCAGTTTCTTTTCCATTATCATTTCATAAGCTTTTTGCATCTCAGTTAAAGTAAACTTTTCATTCAACAATTGATAAGCAACAGGACACATTTCCAATCTTTCACGAGTTCTCTTTAGAGAGTATTCTATAATCTCTTTGTGGTCGAATGCAAGAGGCGGAAGTTCTGAAACCTTATGCCAAGCTAAATCGTCTGTTGTTACAACTTCAACATCTTCAGAACGAATAAGAGCAAAATATGCACAAGTTATAACTCTTGATACAGGGTGTCTTAGAGGATCACCAAATGTATAAAGCTGTTCAAGATAAATGTTTTCAACATTTGTTTTTTCTTTCAAAACTCTCATAGCAGCTTCGTCAAGGTTTTCGGACATTCTAACGTATCCTCCGGGGATTGCCCATTTATCCTTAAAAGGCTCATTATTACGTTTTACCAACAGTACGTTCAGTGAATCGTTTTTAATAGTTAGAATAACTATGTCAACCGTAATCTCATGTGTTTTTACTTCATTAAACATTCATCACCTCTGGGGCAAACATCTTTTTAATACCCTCTAAATGATTGTATAATAAACTTGATAAAATTGTAACAATAAAAAGTGTAATTTGTTACAATTATTTACCCCCTTTATTATTTCCTATATTTGCCCTTTTCCTTTACCCCTTTACCCCTTTACCCCTGAATTTAAAATTGTAATACTCAATTAAACCAATATGAAAAGCTGTTAGACCTGCAGTTATCCAAGCAAACGGCTTATGAGTTTTTCTTATTGTTTTACTTTTACTTATTCCGCTCATCACAGTTAAACAAAGTCCTGCTGTTGCACTATATCCTGTTGTTTTAGGAGTTATGTATTGTTGGATTTTTTCAATTTTCATAGAGGTAAATTTAGCACAAAAGGTCTAAAATAACAACATTTTATATCGTTTTAATTTTTCATTTTTTCTTTGTTCAGGATTATTTTTTACATAATTCACTAAAACTTTTCTGGCTTTTAAATATGCCTTGTTATTTAAATAAATATTGGTTAAATTAACAACATAATCAATATTATTTGGATTATTATTAATAAGTTTTGTATATTCTTTTATTGCACCATCAATATTGCCTTGTTTTATATAAATTTCTGCAGTCAAAATACATAATGCATCCTCTTCCTTGTATTCTTTAGCTTTAGAAACGTACATCAAAGCAAGTTCATAGCTGCCTTCCATAAAATTTGCAACAGCAAGGTTATATAAAGCCATGTACCTCGTTTCATCATTAGTAGATATTCGATAAGCTTTTTCTAAATACTTTATTGCTTCCGTAAAATTCTTTTGGTTTGCATAAGTCTGCGCTAAATCTATATATCCAGCAGGAACAGAAGGGGCCTTTCTTATATACTGCCTTGCTTCCTCTGCTTTTGCATAATTTATCTCTGCATTATCTCCCAATACAGGATATGATATATAATCATACTTAAGTTCATTTGAATTTGTTATATCGGGTTTAATTTTATACAAAAGTTCCAATGTCAATTTATCCGCATCTGTTAATTCTTTTCTTTTGTCCTCTATTATTGCTTTCATATCGTTAGACATGTACATAATATTGTTTTTTTCTAAACTGTGCCCCATAAACCCCAAAGCGTGGAATGTTTCATGCAAAGCAGTATTATACATTTGGTTAGGAGTAAACAATGCTCCGTCTAAATTATAAATATTTAAAACCATATCCATTCTATTAAGTTTATTTTGGTTTATATCAGGAACAGTGTAGGCTATAACATATTTTTTACCGTATTGTGCATTTTCAGTTTTATAAGCTATAAAATTAACAACTATATTTGCATTAACAGTAACTTTTTCAAATCTTAGTCTTGCCGAACTTGATCTTTCCCATGTATCAAATGCATCATTAACAGCTGCAACAAGTTCCGCAGGAACATTTTTGGTATTCTTAAATGAATAAGTTATGGGTATTTTTCCCCAATGTATAATCTTTTGATTAAAAGAAGCTTGTTGAATATAGTTTTCCGGATATTTATTATGAATTTCTCGTCTTAAATTGTACAAAAAATATTTTGCGTTTTCTTTAGCATTATCTTTTATTCCGTCTTCTGCAATACTCACAAGTCTTTGTTGAGCCTCAATCGTAAGCGGTGAATTTATAAGCAGATTAACATAATTTTCCCTAAAATCTGAGTTCTTATTCCCTTCTAAATACGATTTTTCGTAATACTTTTGAGCAGATTCGTAATTATCTCGTTTTGTGTAAAATTTACCCAAATAAGAATATAGATCTGCCTTCTTTAAATAAAAAAATACAGACAAAATTATAGATACAGATACAAAAATAATAATGGTTAACTTAACCCAATTCTTCATTGAGTTCATTATTCACTCCTTCGTTAGGGGATAAACTGCCTCTTTCATTTGTATCTTCAGGATCATCTTTTACACCTTTATCTATATTCAAAGTTTTTACGAGCGCACGAATATCACCTTTTAGTTTAAAATATTCAGCAAATTTTGGAGTTGTTTTGATATTGAAAGAACGTCCGTTTTTATCTTTATGTCTTGAAATCAGACCTTTTTCCAATAGTTCCTGAACATGTTCATAAGCGTTTGAGCCTCTTAAATCTTTTAATAAAGATTGCCTTATAGGTTCCTTTAATGCTATTACCGTTAATGTTTTCAAAACAGGAGGCTTTAATTCTACAGGACAGAGCTTTTCAACAATATCAAGATGTTCTTCTTTAACCTGCAAAATATAACCGTTCTCATCATCAATCTCTAATGCACCTTCTCTAGAAGCATAATCCATAATAAGCTCTAAAAGCGCCTCTTCAACATTTTCAGGTTGTTCGCCTAAAATCTCGGCAATTTCATTAACTTGCAGAACCTTTGCGGTAACAAACAGAACTGCTTCAATTCTGGATTTTAACTGTTCCATATAATAATCCTCCTCCTCTCCTTTGGGAGAGGATAGAATTTCGATGTGAGCGTCTATGATGCGAACATCAGAAATTCTTGGTGAGGGTTTGTCCCTCTTTACTTATTGTCAGGCAAAGCCTGACCTACGCTTTCCGTATCAGCTAAAATACTTTCTGCGTTTTCTAAACTTTTATCAAAATCTTCTATTGAGGTTTCTTGATGCGGACTCTTTACCACATACAAATCAGAATAAAATTCATCTTGCCTTAAATCATAATCACTATCAACAGTTAAGAACAAAAGTGAAATATAAGCACTGATTCGATCCATGCCTAAAAGAGTAAGTTCATTAAGTTCAATTTTATCCTGACGATTAAGGATTTCCTCCAAATTATCCTTTAATCTTGCAACACCTTCTGCAATATATTCATCATGAGGGGTATTAACAATATCATCGGTTGTCATTCTTGAAATACCGTTTCCTCTGCGTCTTGCTGCTCTTTCAAGAGAATTTCTTAATGCTTGTTTTTTATCTAATTGTTCATAAAATTCCAACTGACGAATCAAATCACGCAAAGTTACTACTCTGTTATGATTTAATCTTACAGAAGTTCTTCTCTGCAAAACTTCATCAATAGATATAACATTATTTGTAGGAATATAATCATCCTGCGAATAATCAAGTTCACCGTCATCTTGCAAATAATCAAACTCATCCGGATGAACAGGTTCAAAATCTGTAACATCTAACCCTTCAAGAACATTTGACTTAAGCTTTAAAAGCATAGCTGCAAACAAAAGAGTTCTGCCTGTCAATCTTAAGTTCTGAGCTTTTGACTGAAATAAATGAGTAAGATACTTGTCCGTAACATCAACTATGTTAATATTCCACGGGTCTATCTTTCCTTGTTTTGCCATATTTACAAGAATCTCTATTCCGTCAACTTCTGCTTCCTGAACATAATCTTCTTGTTTCGGTATATTCATACTATCTATACTGTTTAAAGCCATATCACCTTTTAATAAGATATAAAACCGACACTTTCACAAAATTGCAAGCCTTATTTCTCATAATCATTTTATACTATATCTTTTCTTCCAAACTCCCCTAAAAAAAGGAATTTTATTAAAGGGCAAAACACCCCTCCCATAGGTAAGTATATCATAATTCAAGTATTTACACAAATATTACTAATCTCTTAGTTTTACGCCAGTAACTTTTGAGATACCTTTTTCTTTTTGCGTAACACCAATTGTACGATGAGCTGCTTCAATCATCGGTTTTCTGTGACTTACAACTATAAATTGTGTAGTTTCAGACTGAGACTGAACAATATGGGCAAGTTTTTCAACATTTATACCGTCTAAACTTGCATCAACCTCATCAAACGCATAGAAAGGAGCAGGCATGTATTTTTGGATAGAAAATACAAACGCTAATGCCGTCAATGCTTTTTCACCGCCTGACATACCTGCCAGACGCTGTTTCTTCTTATCTCTCGGCTGGGCCTCAATATCCAAACCGCCTTCAAATGGTTTTTCCTCATTTTCCAGCACAAGAGTACCTTCACCGTCTGACAATTTATGGAAAATATCCTTAAAGTTTTCATTAAGAGCATTATAAGTTTTTAAGAAGGTTTCTTTCTTTAAGTCTTCATACCCTTTCATTCTCTCTAAAATTTGCTCTCTTTCTTTTGATAAAGTATCAATCTGCCCTTGAAGTTCTGCCTGACGAGCAGAAACAGCTTCATAATCCTCCAGTGCTTTCATATTTACGGCACCTAACTCATCCATACGTTTTTGAAGCCTTTGGATTTTATTTGTTATCTCATCTATTGACATCTCTATAGGAGTTAACTCATCAGTATTTACTCCTGCTTCCGCCAAAGCTTTTCTTGTTTCTTCGAACTGCGGTTCAAGTTCTCTTCTGCGTGATTTGAAAGATTCTATCTGCTCCGCAATATTTTCAATCTCTTTTAATTGAAGATTTTTCTTTGTCTCTAAATCAACCAAGCTGCTGTTAATCTCATCTCTTTTTGTAAGCAGCTCCTGAAGTTTATCCGTAATTTCCTTTATCTGTACCTCTAAAACTTCAAGTTCAGAATTCAGTCCCTTAATCTCCTCTGCAAATTTTGCCTTGTCTAAAGCAAGTTCTCTATTTGCTTCTAATGCACCTGAAATAGTTTCGTTATGAGTTTTTATAGTAGTTTTATAAAACTCTATCATATTTCTCAAACCGTCAATCTCATTATTTGCATCTGCTTTATTTTTTTCATAACGTTTAATTTCTGCTTCAACACCTGCAGTCTTTTCTTTTAATTCTTTTAAGTCTGTATCGTTCATCAGCTTTTCTATTTCCTGAATAGCCGATTGAACTTCTGTCATTTTATCGGATATCTCTATATGTTCTTCTTCCAACTTATCTAATGTTTTTTCTATCTTAGATATTTCCGGCTCTGTTATTTTAATAAATTCATTTTTCTCATCTATATTTTTTTGAGTATTTTCAAACATTATATTATGAGAATTTAATTCTAACTTCGCTTTACTTAATTCAGTAGTAGATGAAGAATTTTTGCTTCTGACATCTTCCATTTTTGCTTCTAATGTTCTTTGTTTAGAAATCAAATTAGAGTATTTTGCTTCCAAATCCCTTTGTTTTTTCTTATATGCATCAATTTCCGAATCAGAATTCTGGGCAAACTTTAAACCCGATTTCTTTACAGAACCACCTGTTATTGAACCTGATTTTTCGAATAAATCACCCGCAAGCGTAACCATACGGTATTTGCCGATAAGTTTATGCGCAGCTTCTCTATCTTCTACAACGAGCGTATCTCCAACTGCATAATAGAACGCATTAATATATTCTTCATCAAAATCAATCAAATTTATAGCAAAATCAATTACACCTTTATCCTTTGGAAGATTTAAACTTTTGGGACATCTTACAATCTTATTAAGAGGAATAAAGGTTACACGTCCAGCACCGCTTGAACGCAAAAGCTCAATACAAGTAGCCGCAACATGCTCATCATCCACAACAATATTATTCATTCTGCCGCCAACGGCTATCTCTAATGCAGTAGAATACTCTTCATCAACTTGTCCGAGTTTTATCAAAGGTGCATGCACACCTCTGATATTTGCACTCATAATTGTTTCAACTCCTCGCCCGAGATTTGCATCTTCGTTAGCTCTTTTTGTTGCCTCAAGTTCAATTACTTTCTTACTTGCCGCTTGTAAATCATAGCTAATATCCGCAATCTCATTCTTAGTTTTGTCCAGTTCGTTTAATGTATTCTTATAAATAATTTTAAAATCTTCTACTTCTTTTTCTAACTGTTCAATCATTAACTCTTTGGAAGATTTATTTTCATTATAATTTGTCTTAAATTCATCAAGTTCTTTTAGCTTTTCTTTTGCTTCTTGTACAGCCTTTTTCTTAATAGAAAGTTCTGATTCTAACGGTGCCTGCTGCTGAATAATCTTTGTTTCTTTATCCTGATATCCTTCAAGTTCTTTTCTCAATGCGTTACGTTTCGCAAGATGTTTATCTGCAGTTTCGCTCAGACCTGACATATCCCTTAATATCTTATTTAAAACTTCATTCTGCTCTTGAATATTTTTTTCAATATCAACAATAGCATCTTGTTTTGACTTTATCTTTAGTTCGCTATCCTTTATCTTGCCCTCTTGAACCTCTATACCATTTTTTGTATTTTCTATTGTTTTTAAATTTGTTTGAATTTGTTTATCAGAATAATCTATAGATGCATTCTTTCTGTCAATTGCACCCTTTATTTCTTCGGCTTTTTGCTTTAATTCAAGCTGATGTCCTTCACCTTTTTCTTTTATAGTTTCAGAAAGTTTTTCATATTCTTTTTTTATTAATTTTAACCTTTCTTCTAAATCTTTTGATTTTACCTCTTCTTCTTTTTTCTTTTTTGTAAACTCCAAAATATTTTCATGAGCTTTTTCCAAATTACGTTTTAAATCAAAAAATTTAACAGTACTAATCTGACTCTCTAATCCTGTTTTTTCATCTTTAAGCTTTTGATATTTTAAGGCTACTTCCTTTTCTTCTTTTAACTGTTCTAAACGGGTATTTACCTCATTTAAAATAAGAGTTGAATTAGTAACACGTTTTTCAACCGTTTCTAGTTCATTTGTAGCTTGTTCTATTCTTCTGTCAAAATCAGCAACACCTGCTATTTCATCAACAATTTTACGGCGTTCGCCTGATGTACAATTGGTGATACTCATAACATCACCTTGCATCATAACATTATAACTATTAGGTGTAATATTATATTTTTCTAAACGAGTAAGAATATCTTCTTTAGTAACAATCTTATCATCCATATAATAAATACTGTTGAACCCTTGAGAAGATTTTCTAATACGCCTTCCGACAGTAAAATCGCCGTCTTCAGTTTCTCCGAACGTTACTTTTACAAAAGCTTCATTTCTTTTTGTATAAGTTGATATTAAGTGAAAAAGTTTTTCAGCACGAAGGGTTCTGCTGGACGATAAACCAAGAGCAAACAGAATACTGTCGATAATATTACTTTTACCGGAGCCATTTGGTCCTGAAACAGTAGTAAAGCCTTTAAGCAAAGGTATTTCAACTTTATTTGCAAACGACTTAAAATTGTCTATTTCCAGCTGTTTTATGTACATAATTTTCCCTAAAGCTAAATGCCTTAATCTCTTCCCTAGTATATACTAATTTTATTAAACCTTAAGAAGAAGCTTGTGTCAATGTATTAAGTAGTATTAAGAGCAATAAAAAAGGCTCTGATTAACTCAGAGCCTTTTTTATATCGTAATATATTATAATTTTTGCGGATTTCTTAATGGAATCAATCTGTCTAAGTCTCCGTTAACACTGAAGTAAAATCTTGCAGTACTTTCTCCGTATTTCTTTTCTCCAAGAGGGAAGCCAACACCAAATGAAGCAGTTAACCAATCTGTAAATGATAAGTATGAGCCAAAACCAACTGATTGTAAGAAACTCTTTGGATAATTATATACATTACCATTTTCACCAATCCAACCGAAATCATAGAAGATAGCAAGTCTTACACGTTCATCCAACTTTTGAGATATATGATTCAAGAATGGGAATGGGAACCTGTATTCAACAGTACCGCTTACACCATAATCACCGATTAACTCAGCCGGTTGATAACCTCTTAATGTATATGGACCGCCTAATTGGAATTGTTCAGCAGCAAAGAGTTTATTTGGTGAATACATACCGTTAACTCTGACAATACCGGCAGTTCTTGCTGTCAAACGTTGAACACGAGTTGCACCGGCAGACACCTTAAAGAATGTTGTATCTTGAGTTGCACCATGTCCATTGCCGCCCATACCAAAGTCAATACCCAAGTTTCCAATCCAACGACCGTAATTATCATCAGTCATACCGTAGAATCCTGATCTCCATACATTCAAATTATATGTAGAAAGTCTTTCAGGATTACCTGTATTATTTCTCCAAGATGTATTTGCATTTACTAAATCATATCCTGTATAGAAGAATAAATCAGACTTAGCAGTTTGAACCAAAGGTTGAGTTAACTTGAAGAAATAACTTTGAGCATTACCTCTAACACCTAAATTTCTGTACGGTCCTTTCAATCTTACGTGAGAATCATTAAAATCGAATGACAAACGAGTTCCGTAAGAAGAAATCGGTAAACTGTAACCTGCCATCCAACCAGTAGCACCGTTAGATAAAATTGTACCGCCGTATATCTTGTCTCCAAGACCTGTCAAGTTATGCATACCAAGTAAGAACGATACCCTTTGAGCACCTGTATAAGAACGACCGTAGTCATCATAAGTTACATCAAAATTAATAGGGAATCTGTCTCGTACGTTTAAAGTGATTGCAGTATTTTCATCTCCGCCTTTTTGACGTTCTATTTCTGTTTGAACCTGTACATAATCTTCTCTGTTGATTTCTTTCATGGCTCTTTGAAGGTTTTTAGCGTTAAATACATCACCTTGTCTTAAGCCTGCTTTACCCATAATAATATGCTTCAGGTACCATTCACGAGTCCATTTTTCACCTTCAATATTCATATCGCCGACTTTACTTTCAACGATTTTTATTGTTGCAACACCGTCAACAATTCTTTGCGGCGGAACAGTTGCATAAGATGTCAAATAACCTTTTGAACGATATAAATTTGTTACTTTTGAACAAACTTCAAGAAGTTCATCAAAATAAACATCTTCACCCAAAACCTCTAGTGCAAGGTTTTGAAGATCTGATTCTTTAATATCTTTTACAGTATTTCCTTCAAAAACTATTTTTTCCAGCATAAAGTGGGGATTATAAATCGAACCCTCTCTTGCATAATTTTCTTCTACTGTAGCATCATAAATTTGTTCGTCTTTTGTAACATCATCTAATGATTGTACATAACTCTTATCTATTTGCTGATAATTTGCATTAAGTGCATCTGTTGTATTATATGCACCGGGGTTATATCCGCCCAATTTTGATGCTTGACTTGCATCAATCGGAAAAACATCCGCTTGAGCTTGAGACATAGATAAAAAACAAAAAACTGCGATTAAATAACTTAAGTGTTTTTTCATAGTTCCATTTTTCCTAATTTCTTGTTGTTTTGGGTTAAACTCTTGTCGTACATGCAACATTATATTTTAAATAAAATCTCTAAACAAATTTAATTGCGCATTTGTAACGAAATATTAACTACCCTCTTTTTTATTCTAACTCATTTATTAACATTTGTAAAGATATTTATATACTATGGTTATAAACCGGCTTAAACGTGGAAATATTAAGTATATAGACATTTTACAAAAATTTACAGATTAAGGAGTTAGGATTGATTCAGGTTCTTGGAAGCATTTCCAATAATTATATTGATGGCGAATATCTCAGAATTATTCAGGAGTTAAGAAGGCTTGGACTGCAGCCGACAGGCAACAAAGCAAATGATGCTCAAAGGTTAGCGCAAGCAAAAGCAGAACTTGTACAAAAAATACATAAAAAAGAGGAAGAGACAAACGAAAATCATTCACTTGGAGTACAAGTTATTAATTCTGTCGATGAAACATACTACACAGAACACTCTCAATTAGAAACACAAAGGCTTGGCGCTATGACTATTGCCGAATTAAACAGGATATATTTTGGTTTGTAACCTTAAATTTTACAATAATAATATTTATTTACTTAACATTCACTTACTCTCTTATTTACGGCTGTGTTATTTTCTGTTATAATCTACTAGACAGTTTTAAGAGGGAGAAAAATGAACAAAAATCAATCAATTGGAATGTACGTGATACTGGGCATTATGGTACTTGCATTTATTTCAATGCTTTTTACAGGCCCTACTTCAAGCACAGAAGAACTTTCATATACTGCGTTTATGCAAAAAGTTGAAAATAAAGAAATTAAAAGTGTTGAGCTTGGTAAAGATGCTTTAATCGCACTTCCTATAAAACAACCGGAAGCAAAACAGCAAACAAATGCTATTTTAGGAGAAGTTAAACCGCCAAAATTGCAATACAAAGTTATTATCCCCGAAAATGCGGATGTTTTACCAAAACTCGAAGCTAACAATATTGAAGTAAATGCAACAAAATCAGGAGAATCCGGTTCAATATTTGGTTTGGGTTCTTCACTTATTACTATATTACTTGTCTTTGGATTTATTTTATTAATAATCAAATCCATCCAAGCCGGCGGCGCTCAAGCAATGTCGTTTGGAAAAAGCAGAGCAAAAATGCTTATGGACAACAAAGTTAAAACAACATTTAATGATGTTGCCGGTATTGATGAAGAAAGAAAAGAGCTTGAAGAAATAGTTGACTTTCTAAAACATAGCGATAAATATGTGAAACTGGGGGCAAAAATTCCAAAAGGAGTCCTGCTGGTTGGAGCACCGGGAACAGGTAAAACATTAATGGCAAAAGCAGTTGCCGGTGAAGCAAAAGTTCCTTTCTTCTCAATTAGCGGTTCAGACTTTGTCGAAATGTTCGTTGGTGTAGGTGCATCTCGTGTTCGTGATTTATTTGAACAAGCAAAAAAACATCAGCCTTGTATTGTATTTATTGACGAAATCGATGCTGTAGGACGTCAAAGGGGAGCAGGTTTAGGTGGTGGACATGATGAAAGAGAACAAACTCTTAATCAATTGCTTGTGGAAATGGATGGTTTTGATGAAAACACTAATATTATAATATTGGCAGCTACTAACAGACCTGACATATTAGATAACGCTCTTTTAAGACCCGGAAGATTTGACAGACAAATTGTTATTAATAAGCCTGATGTATTAGGCAGAGAACAAATATTAAATGTACACGCTAAAAACAAACCGCTTTCAAAAGAAGTTGACCTAAAAACTTTAGCAAAAAGAACTCCCGGATTTACCGGTGCAGATTTATCCAATTTATTAAATGAAGCTGCGCTTCTTGCAGCTCGCCACGATAAATCTGAAATTGAAATGCCTGATTTAGAAGAAGCTATTGATAAAGTAATGGCAGGACCTGAAAAGAAAAGCAGAATTATATCAGACGAAGAAAAAGAAAATACCGCATACCACGAAGTAGGACACGCACTTCTTGCAAAACTTCTTAAAGATTGTGATCCTTTACATAAAGTTTCCATTATTCCAAGAGGAATGGCACTTGGGATTACGCTGACACTACCTGAAAAAGATCATTTAACAATGAGAAAAAATCAACTGTTAGATAGAATTACAATGATTCTTGGCGGTCGTGTTGCGGAAGAAATAATATATGGCAAAGACAACATTACAACAGGTGCGTCAAACGACTTGGAAAAAGTTTCAGCTCTTGCTAAAAGCATGGTAACAACTTACGGTATGAGCGACAAAATGGGAAATATGGCATACGGAAAAGAACAAGAGCATGTATTTATGGGAAGGAACTTTGGAAACACAAGAGACTTCTCTGAAGAAATTGCCGCTGATATAGATAAAGAAGTTAAGAAAATTATTGATACTCAGTATGAACTTGCTAAAGATTTATTAACAGAAAACAAAGACATGCTTGAGTATATTGCAAAAGAACTTCTTGAAAAAGAAACACTAGACGAAAAAGAATTTGACAATTTAATGAATAACGTTCGTAAAATCCGCAACGGGGAAACAATTGAAACATCTGAGGAATTAAACGCTGAAGAAGGAGAGCAAAATAATGGATAGAGATTACATTGTGTTCCAAGAGTACAAAATGTACACAGATCAAAAAGAAAATTTTATAGAAAGAAACTTTAAAACTAACAGGTTTTATATGCTTGCAGTTATTGGTTTGATACTTATCATGATTTATACAAATAATATTATTTTCTTACATAAATGCTCTGCTACTCTTATCTTTGCATTCTTCGGTATTGCTGTCAGTTCTTTGTGGTGGATGAACGTAGATTCATATAATACGCTCATTAGAATTAAATACGCAAATGTCATAGAAAAAATTGAAGAAAAACTGCCAATTCGTCCATTCACGGATGAAAGAAAAGAAATAGAAAATTATAGAAACAAAAAAATATTCTTGTTTTCTGATATTCAAAAATTTATATCTATTGTAGCAACTCTTTTCTTCTTTGCAATTATGGTAAGTGAGATTTCACCTATTATAGCAACTTTACTTGATAAAATAATTAGCTTGAAAAATGGTATATAATTAAAGGTTAAAGTATGAAAAATAAAGAATACAGCATTGCAATTAATTGGAATTATATAGGAATATCTGTAGTGGTATTAGCTATACTTACGGTTTGTGTATTGTATCTGCCGACAATGAGAGAAATTGATACAGCTATTCTTAAATCGGTGAGATTGGCTCTTTCACCGTTCCCAAGTTATATTCCGGCTTTTGTATGTTCTTTTGGCAGCGCATACCATTTTTTGTGGCCACAAATAACTGCTGCATGTGTTCTTATTTCCCACAGATTATTCCTAAAAGCCTTTATGCTTATTCTATTTTCACACGTTGCATACTTCCTTAAAGAATTAATGAAAGATTTTGTTTGCAGAACTCGTCCTGATGGCTGTGATACTAACTCTTTCAGCTTTCCCTCCGGACATTGCACACTTGCAATGTGCTTTTTCGGAATAATAATATATTTGATTCATTGTTACGTTAGAAGCGATTTTTGGAGAAACTTCCTTATAATATTTTTCGGATTATGGATTTTTATGATAAGCATATCAAGAATGTGGCTAGGTGCTCACTTCTTAAGCGATGTTCTTGCCGGTCTATTCCTAGGCTTTATTTTAGTAAATTTATTTATTATTATAGATAAATCTATAAGCCGATAATAAAATCTATTTAATTTTTTAAAGCAAATTCGACATCTAAAGTAGTAAGTTTGACTTCCGTAACAGTCTTTTTGCCGTTTGGCACTACAAAAATTATTCTGTCAGAAGTTGCCTTTTTATCCTTTTTCATAATCTCCACAATTTTTTCTACAGGGTATTTTTTGTCTAAAGGTTTAAAGCTGTATTTATCCAACAAATCTAATGACAACTTATAATAAGAATAATTTATATATTCGTGTTTGTATGCCCACTCAATTATAAAGAACATACCATACGCAACCGCCTCACCATGAGTATACTTTTTATATTTGGTGATTGTTTCCAGAGCGTGTCCAAAAGTATGACCAAAGTTTAAAACTTTTCTTAAACCGCCTTCTTTTTCATCTTGGCTGACAACTGCTATCTTTAGATTTAAGCAATATTCAATCAGTCTTATAAGCGTCAAAGGTTCTCTTTGAAGAATTTTTTCGCAACTTAATGTTAAAAATTCAAATAAGAAAAGAGGAATGTTATATTTGCAGCTATCTTCTATAAAAGCGTATTTTAAAACCTCACCCAGACCTGACATATATTGTTTTTTATCTAAGGTTTCAAAAAAGTTTATATTTATAAAAACTTTCTTTGGCTGATAGAATGTTCCGACTATATTTTTACCTGCCGGTAAATCAATAGCTGTTTTACCGCCGACTGAAGAATCAACAGCGGATAAAAGCGTTGTAGGAATTTGTATAAAATCAATTCCCCTCATATATGTTGATGCTGCAAATCCAGCTATATCACCAATAACACCTCCGCCGACAGCTATGATTACATCTTTTCTGGTAAGCCCCATCTCAAAAGCACGGTTAATTATTTTTAAATAATTTTTGTAATTCTTTTCTTTCTCTCCGTCGGGCAAAATATATATCTCATCATCAGAAAAATTTAGTTCCGAAGAATAAAGTTTATAAACTTTTTTTGACATAACAACTAGGCGTTTTTGCCCTTTTGTATATTCAAATATTTCCTGATTTAATCTTACAAATGCCGAATCGGAAATATCTATTAAATATTCTTTATTTTCGCTAATTTGAACTTTTAATACCTGACGCATTCAGTATAAACCTTATTATTTCATCTTCATTCATTTCACTTGTATCTATCGTAAAATGTGCTTTCTTATAATTATCTTCACGTTTTAAAAGAAGATTTTCCAATACTTGTCTCGGATTTTCATTTTGAAGGAGAGGTCTTGTTCTATCCTTTGATATTCTATAATATAATATATCAAGATTTGATTTCAAATAAAAAACTTTTCCAAATTTTAAAAGTGTAGCTCTGTTATTTGGATTTTCAAAAGCTCCCCCGCCTATTGAGATTATTTTATTATTTCCTGTACAAATCATTTGAATTGCATCATATTCCAATTTTCTAAAATAATCCTCAGAATATTTTTTAAAAATTTCTGTAACAGATAACCCCTGAGTTTTTTCAATCAAAGAATCAGTATCGATAAGTGTATAATTTGGCAGTTTTAAAGCTAACAAATTCCCAATTGTTGTTTTTCCGCTTGCAGGCATCCCTACAAGTATTAAATTATTAGGCATACCTTTCCTTTATCTCTTTAAGATTATCACCGCCAAGCTTTTCCAGAAGCGCATCAGCTAAGATAATTGCAATCCTTGCTTCAGCTACCACAGCACAAGCAGGAACAGCACAAGTATCTGAGCGTTCAAAATGTGCACTGGCCGGTTTCATATCATTGATATCAATTGTAGCTAAAGCTTTTTTCATTGTTGGAATTGCTTTCATAGTCCCTTTTATTACCAATGTTTCACCGTTTGTCATTCCGCCTTCAAGACCGCCGGCATTGTTCGTATTTCTGAAAACTTTTTTATCCCTGCCTATGAAAAGTTCGTCATGCATTTGAGAACCTTTTAGGGAGGCAGCATCCACACCAGCTCCAACTTCAACAGCCTTTACGGCAGGTATACTCATTACTGCTTGTGCTATTCTTCCATCCAAAGCTTCATCCCAATGAACATAAGAACCAAGCCCTATTGGCAAATTGCCGAATATGACCTCAAATTTTCCGCCCAACGTATCGCCGGCTAATGCAGCTTCATCTATAGCATTCCTCATTCTATCCGCAGTTAAATCGTCTGCACATCTTACATCTGACTTTTCTGCCTTTTCTTTTATTAAAGTATAAGTTTTAGGATAAAAATCTAATTTTACATTGCCAATTTGCACTACATGAGAAAAACCCATTATGCCAAATTCTCTTAATATTTGTTTGGCTACTGAACCAACTGCAACTTCAATTGCAGTTTTTCTTGCACTGGAGCGTTCTAACACATCTCTTAAATCTGAAAAATTATATTTAATAGCTCCTGCATAATCAGCATGCCCCGGACGAACTGTCGTAAAAGATTTTTCTTCTATCTTTTTTATTACTTCCTGCGTTGGATACTCCTGATGTTCAACGTTCATAACATCAGACCAATTTTCATAATCTTTATTTCTTACTTCTAAACAAATAGGAGCACCAGTAGATTTACCAAATCTAACACCGGATTTTATCTCAACCGTGTCATGCTCAATTTTCATCCGTCCGCCGCGACCATACCCTACTTGGCGACGTGCAAGATCTTCGTTTATAATAGAAGTTTTTATTCTAAATCCGGCAGGAACACCCTCTATAATTGCAGTTAAACATTTACCGTGGCTCTCCCCCGAAGTCAAAAATCTTAATCTGTTCATATAATTTATTATATAACAAAAAGCATTTGCTAAAATAGCAAATGCTTTTTGTTTAAATTTAAAATATTATAAATCTCTAAAGTTTGGCGACATGTGTATATCATGATGAATTCTTTCATCAGTATCCTGCGCAGGATCTAAATAACCGTACAAATTACGGCAAAAACGGACAAATTTATTGTGTTTTTCATAAACAGGTTCTGCAGGTTTACCACTTGTTCTATTTTTTAAAAGCATAATTTCTTCTGCTGTTGCTTCTGAATATCCGCTATTAATAATATAATCAGGTTCTGTAGATTGTTCTACTGTAACTGCTGCATTTGACTGTATGCACGCAAATGCAAATAATGCCAAAACTAATAATAAATTTTTTCTCATAACACCCATTCTTATTTAACTATACTATATGTTTCCATTATAATCTTTTCTAACGAATTAATCAAGTCAGATTCGGGAACTCTTGCGATTATCTCTCCCTTCTTAAATATATACCCTTCTCCAATAGCTCCCGCTATACCAAAATCAGCATGCTTTGCTTCTCCTGGGCCATTTACCGGACAACCCATGACTGCTATTGTTATTGGAAGATTTAAGTTTTTAAATTTTTCTTCTACCCTTTTTGCTAATCCTATTAAATCAATTTGAGTCCTTCCGCAAGTCGGACAAGATATAAAATTGACTCCTTTTTCTCTTAATCCAAGCGATTTTAATATACCAAAACCGGCATGAACTTCTTCTATGGGATTTTCAGTAAGCGAAACTCTTATTGTATCACCTATACCTTGATACAATAATGTCCCAAGACCTACTGATGACTTTATCAGACCGGACTTTAATGTTCCTGCTTCTGTTACCCCTAAATGCAAAGGATAATCAACTTTCTCCGCTATTAATTTATATGCTTCAATAGTGGTTAAAACATCAGAAGATTTTAATGAAATTTTTGTATCGTAAAAATTCAAATCCTCTAATATTTCTATATGTCTCAGAGCACTTTTAACCATTTTTTCATGAAGCGGTAAATCCATCTCGGCAAATTCTTTTTCCAAAGAGCCTCCATTTATCCCGATTCGAATAGGTACACAATGACTTTTAGCTTCTTCTACAACCTTTACCGTATGTTCCCTTTTTCCTATATTTCCGGGGTTAATTCTAAGGGCATGTATTCCGTTTTGAATACAAGTTAGAGCCAGTCTATAGTCAAAATGGATATCTGCCACCAACGGAACCGGAGATTTTGCAACAATATCTTTTATTGCGGCTGCAGCATCTTTATTCAATACAGCAAGTCTTACAATTTCACAACCTGCTGCTGCCAACTCTCCAATTTGATCTAGTGTTTTTGCTACATCACGAGTATCTGTATTACACATTGACTGTACACTTATCGGAGCATTTCCGCCAATTATTACATTTCCGATACATATCTGTTTTGATTTTCGTCTGTTTATCATAAAATAATTGTAGCATAAAATTTATTTTAACAGTGCTTAATGTTACCGCAAAAGGAGTTTAATATGAAAATTGCAGTTATTTCGGACATACACGGAAATATGGAAGCAGTAGATGCAGTAATGGAAGATATTAAAAAAACGGAGTGTGATAAACTTTTTGTCTTGGGCGATTATGCCATGGCTGGACCTGAACCCCAAAAAACAATTCAATACTTTATTGAGAAAGAAAATGAAAACACTATAATGATACAAGGGAACACTGATTTAATGATAGCAGATTACAATCCGGATTTATTTAAAAAGTTATCTCAACAAGCGCCAGTAATGGCATCTGCTTTAAAAGACGATGTTAAACAAATGAGTCTGAGCGATAAGCTATTTCTCAAAAATCTGCCAGCACAAAAAGAAATTGAACTTGAAGGGGTATCTTTTCTGCTTGTTCATGGCTCTCCGAGAAAAAATAACGAAGATATCCTACCTGACACTTCTATAGAAGAAGTTGAAAGTATGCTAAAAGATGTTAAAGCTCAAGTAGTTTTATGTGGGCATACACACATACCTTGCGGATTCCAAACTAAAAATAAACAAACCGTCGTTAATGCAGGCAGCGTTGGGAGACCGTTTACTCCTGAACCTAAAGCTTGCTATTTAATGATTTCTGTAGCGCAAGGGAAATGTGTTTTTGAACATAAATTTGTGAAATATGATAATAAAAAAGCATCAGAAAAGTTAAAAGAAAGAGAATTCTTCGGTGCCGATAAACTTGCCGAAACACTTATTAACCCTAAGAAAAGACATTTTTAAAAACGGACAATAAATTATGCTTAAATACATATCACCTATAATTCTTTTAATTATATCAAACGTATTCATGACATTTGCTTGGTACGGTCATTTAAAACACAGAAGTATGCCATTATTAATTGTAATCCTTGTAAGCTGGGGAATTGCGTTTTTTGAATACTGCTTTCAAGTGCCTGCAAACAGAATAGGATACTCCGTATATAACGGAGCGCAGCTTAAAACTATTCAAGAGGTTATAACTCTTACTGTTTTTGCTGTCTTTTCCGTTTTGTATCTTAAAGAAGAATTCCGCTGGAATTACCTTATCAGCTTTCTTTTTATAATTCTTGCCGTATTTTTCATATTCAAAAAATAAAAATTATATAAGATACCCATATAATAACCTGTCAATCATTTCTTTTGAATTACCTTTTTGAAAGAGATTTTGATTTTCCAAAAGCGGTCTGTAAAAACCGCTTTTTTCTAATCGCTCACCTATTTTTATTGTTGAATCATAATCACCCGTAACAAAAAAACTTCCGTCTTTTAGTACTTTTGAGGCTACTGATACAATTTCATCAATATAATCTTCTTTTAGATATGGCATGACATTTCTACACATTACAACAGAATTCCCATTATCTTTTATTTTATTTAATTCGGTTAAAATATCAGATTTCTTGAATTCTACCGATTGCTTAAGCTCTTGTATAGGTTCGTATGAAAATAAACCTACATTATTATATGACGTCATGTCATTTTTGATTTTTAAAGGTCGTTTAGGATTAACAAAATATTTATTTAAATTGATTCCTAACTTATTAATATAATAAATTTCACAATCTTCAATATTTATTCTTTCCGATTTTGCACTATTAATAATTAAGTCATCCACATCATGCGCCATAATCGGAAAAAATTTCTTACATAATGATTTTGAAAATTTTTCCATTAGAAAAATAGCCAATGAATATGCTTCCGAACCATCAGAGCAAGCCATTGAATATATCATAACTCTATCTTTATCTACAAAATGATTAACCAAAAATTTTACAAAACTATTCCAATCCAAATCTTCCCTGAAAAGATTTGTTGAAGTTCTTACATATTGATTGTCTTTTGCTCCAAATTCAGAAATCGCTTTAGAGCTATAAGATCTATAGCAGCTCAAAAAATTCGGATTTTTAGTAACTACTTGCCGATATAAAGGTGAAATTATCATACATATATTAAAAATTGAAAATAAAAATTTTGCTATTTAATATTATGCAAAAATACTAAACTTCTTAGCATCTTCTTTTTGCTGTTTTTTGATTTGTTCAAGCATAGCTTTTGCCATTTGATACTGTAAAGAGTTTGTCAAATAGTCAAGCAAGGGTGGGCACGCTTTCGCTTTGCCCATCCTACTTTACTACATATACAGATTTTTTTATTTATGATTTATTTGTTCCGTCTTCATGGTATCTATGCTCAGCATCTCCGACCTGAACAACAACATCATAACCACCACCGCCATGTCCGGTGCCAAAAATGTAAGATTGTGCTATAGATGAACCTGAATTAATAGTTAAGCCGCCAAAAGTACCTAAGCTATCATTAGCTGCTTGAGCAACCGGAGTTCCACCGCCACCGCCACTACCATTATTACTATTCCTTCTGCTGGCTCTCTCGTACTTTTCAATTAGCTCATTAAATTTCGGATCTACTTTTGAAAAATCAATCCCACTCTTGCCTAACAGTTCAAATTTTTCTGCAGGTGTCATAGATGTATCTTCCATAACAAGATTATATAGAGCTTGTATTTGTTCTTGTGTCAGGGCATTAGAAAAATTTATTTCACTTTGTCCAAATAAATATGTTAATTTATCTTTTAACGACATATTTTGATTGTTCAATGTATTTTCAAAAATGTTCATAATTGCTTCTGGTGAAAAACTATTATCGGAACCGGGATTTGTAGGCATTTCACCAACACTTATATTTCGCCAATTATCACTATTCTCAAAACCATCCGCATATCGATTGCTTATTACAGGTCCAAAATCAATTCCTGTTTGGCGGCATTTTTCAAGTTCTTCTATTTTTTGTTCAGGAGTAAGTTTAGTAGAGTTCATTATAGAATCATACATAGCTTCTAATTCTTCATACGTATAATCGTTATCGCTGGCACCTGCCCCCGGAGCATCTCCCGGGGCAGCATTACCCTCTAATCCTCTAAGGTATGCCTCCAGAGCTTCTTGACCTTCTTTGTTGTATTCATTTACTGCATTCTGATTATCGCTACCGTTTTCTGATGAAACATCTGAAACAAAATTGTTATAGTCTTGTATAAAATCGTCATCAGCACCATTTACATCCCCAGTACGAGGATAATTGTTCGGGAAGTTTGGTCCAACAGATATTCCTGGTATTGACATATAATACTCCTTTCGTTATAAGATTTTTGTTTAAACATTAGCAATTTAATATATCGGCATATTTTTGAAAAACTTTAGCTCTTTATTGTAAATTGTTACAAATATTTACAATATTTAAAATTCAATAATATTAAACATTTAACCGATTAAATTATTTATATATATACAATTGTATTTCATATTATACACATTTGATAACATAGAAAATTGCGCAAACAAAGGTTAATCTGTTGTTATTAAAAAGTTGGAATTAAGATGTTCTCAAACAACAAAACGCATAGCAGAAAAAATCTTTTTGCTAAGAAAAGCTAATAAACTAACACAAGAACAATTTGCAGAAAAATTAGGACTTGACAGACATACAATTGCAAGAGCAGAAGAAGGGAAACATCGTCTATCACCCGAAACATTAGAGCTTATAGCTATGACTTGGGATATTCCAGCTAGTTATTTTTATGACGATTCTACTTTTAGAGTTGATATTTCCAAAACCGGACTCATTCACAAAATCAACACAAAACTAAAACTACTTTCAAAAGCTGACCTAAATAAAGTAGATAAATTATTAGATATTATCAAATCATAATTCTGTAAAAAAACTACGCAAAAATACTAAACTTCTTAGCATCTTCTTTTTGCTGTTTTTTAATTTGTTCAAGCATAGCTTTTGCCATTTGATACTGCAAAGAGTTTGTTAGATAATCCATCTCCATCTGTGTATCCATAGCACACAAAGACTCTAAGGAACCAAACCCTATTCCTCCTGTTGTATCCCCGGGGTTTGCAAGCATACTCATTCTTGCATTATTAATATTCATCATATTCATTAATGCATTGTTTTTTGCATTAATATATTGCATTGCAGACATTGCTAAAATTGCCGACATATTTTCTCCTAACCTTCACATTACCATTTTAACATTTTTTTTAGACTTATCAATCCTTTTACCATCTTTTAGTGCTTTATTATTAAATATATTGTGATAATTTTCACTATTAAATAAATTATCGTGATTCTTCTGATAAAATTTATAAAATATTAATATCTTTTATTTTGTCATTTTTATTGACATCAAACTTTCTCCGTAATAAGATTTTAATTAAGGAATTTATTCACAATTAAAAAAAAGGAGATAAATAAATGCCGAAATTATTAGAAAAAAAAGAAGAAAAGAAAAGCACAAAATCTACAGGTCTTGTAGATAATGTTGAAGCTTTAAATGATTTACTCGACAGAGTAAAAAAAGCTCAACAAGAGTATGAAAATTACACGCAAGAGCAAGTTGATGCAATATTCAAAGCTGCTGCTACAGCTGCTGACAAAATGAGAATTCCCCTTGCAAGAATGGCTGTTGAAGATACAGGCATGGGTGTTCTTGAAGATAAAATCATCAAGAACCACTTTGCATCAGAATATATCTACAACAAACACAAAAACGCAAAAACATGCGGAATAATTAGAGAAGATAAAGAAAACGGTATCAAAATAGTTGCTGAACCTTTAGGTATTTTAGCAGGTATCATTCCTACTACAAACCCGACTTCAACTGCTATTTTCAAATCACTTCTTGCTCTTAAAACAAGAAATGGTATCGTATTTTCACCACACCCTCGTGCAACGAAATCTACAATAGAAGCTGCAAGAGTAGTTCTTGAAGCAGCAGTTGCAGCAGGTGCTCCGAAAGACATCATTGGCTGGATTGATGTTCCTTCTATGGAACTATCTGATGCACTTCTTCACCACCCAAATATTTCTTGTATATTAGCAACAGGCGGTCCGGGTATGGTTAAAGCAGCATATTCTTCTGGAAAACCTGCTTTAGGTGTCGGCCCCGGTAACGTTTCTGCAGTAATTGATGAAACTGCAGATATCAAGATGGCAGTATCTTCAATTCTTATGTCAAAAACTTTTGATAACGGTATGATTTGTGCTTCTGAACAATCAGTTATCGTTGTTGAAGAAATTTATGAAGAAGTTAAGAAAGAATTCTTATACAGAGGTGCTTACCTTGTAAATAAAGACGATGAAAAGAAAATGATTGAGCTTCCGTTCATTGATCCTCAAAGAGGTACTGCTCACCCGCTAATCGTAGGTCAGCCTGCTCACAAAATTGCAGAGCTTGCAGGTTTTGAAATTCCGGAAGATTCAAAAATTCTTCTTTGTGAAAGAACAAAACTTGATTGGAATGATCCGTTTAGCAGAGAAAAATTGTCTCCGATTTTGACTATGTATAAAGCTAAAAACTTTGAACAAGCTACCGATATGGCTCACGAATTAGTGTTCAAAGGCGGTGCAGGGCACTCTGCAGCTTTATATACAGACGAAAGAAAATCTGACAGAATTAACTACTATGCGGAAAAAATGCCCGCATGCCGTGTATTAATAAATTCACCATCTTCTCAAGGCGGTATCGGTGATTTGTTTAACTTTAGATTAGAACCGTCATTATCACTTGGCTGCGGTTCTTGGGGCGGCAACGCTGTTTCCGGTAATATTGGTGTTGAAAACTTATTAAATTACAAAACTGTAGCTGAAAGGAGAGAAAATATGTTATGGTTCAAGGTTCCGCCAAAAGTTTACTTCAAGAGAGGTTCTGTTGACCTTGCTCTTAGAGTACTTAAAGGCAAAAAACGTGCATTTATCGTAACCGACCGTTTCTTATTCAATTCAGGTGCAGTTGAAAATATTACCGAAGTATTGGATGAAATCGGTATAGACCATCAAGTATTCTTTGATGTTAAACCGGATCCAACAATTGCTACTATTAATCAAGCAATGGAAATTGTGAGACCTTATGAACCTGATGTAATCATAGCATTAGGCGGCGGTTCTCCGATGGATGCTGCTAAGATTATGTGGTTATTATATGAACAACCTGATACAAACTTCGCTGACATATCTATGAGATTTATGGATATCAGAAAACGTATTTGCCAAATTCCTGATTTAGGAACAAAAGCAACTATGGTTTGTATCCCAACTACATCAGGTACAGGTTCTGAAGTTACTCCGTTTGCAATCATTACAGATGAAAAAACTCATTACAAATACGCAATTGCAGACTATGCATTAACACCTAATATGGCTATTGTTGACCCGAACTTCGTTGACGGTATGCCAAAAGGCTTAACTGCAGCTTCAGGTATTGATGCTCTTGTTCACGCAATTGAAGCTTATGTATCCTGCATGGCTACAAACTTCACTAATTCAAATGCTTTAGAGGCAACAAAATTGGTATTCAAATATCTTGCTCGTTCATATAAAGAAGGTGCTAACGACCCTGTTGCAAGAGAAAAGATGCACTTTGCAGCAACAATTGCAGGTATGTCTTTTGCTAACGCATTCTTAGGCTTATGCCACTCTATGGCTCACAAGCTTGGTGCTATGTACAACATTCCTCACGGTGTTGCTAACGCACTTCTTATTCGTCAAATCATTAAATACAACTCTACAGATAAACCTACTAAACAAGCTATATTCCCTCAGTACAAATATCCTTGTGCTAAGACTAAATATGGTCAAATCGCAGACGAATTAGGTTTAGGCGGTAAAAACGATGACGAAAAAGTTGAAAGATTAATTAAGGCAGTTGACGATTTAATGACAGAAATCAACTTACCTAAATCTATCAGAGAATTTGGCGTTAAGGAAGACGAATTTATGGCTAACCTTGATGTATTGGTTGAAAGAGCATTTGACGACCAATGTACAGGCGCAAACCCAAGATACCCGCTTATGTCTGAAATTAAGCAATTATTCTTAAATGCTTATGAAGGTATCGTATAGTATATGTAATTGAAAATTGAAAATGGAAAATTGAAAATATTAATAAAACAATTTTCCATTTTCCTTTTTGCATTTTCAATTTGTATATGAAGGAGAAAGTTTTGGGTATTCCTGAAAAAGTTATAAATCGTTTAACAATGTACCATTTTATTCTCGAAGATATGAGAGAAGATGAAAAGTATATTTCAAGTACAAAGCTTGCAAATCTTTTGAATATTGACAATTCACAGGTAAGAAAAGATTTGAAATATATTGACAATCAAGGTAAGTGCAGAGTCGGATACGAAGTTAAAAGTCTAAAGAGAAAAATAGAAGAATGTTTAGGCTTTAAAAAAACAAAAGACGTATTTATTGTCGGTGCCGGAAATTTGGGTTCCGCTCTGGCAAAATATGACAGCTTTAAAGATTATGGTTTGAATGTGCTTGCAATGTTTGACAAGGATTCCAAGAAAATAGGAACCATGATAAACGGCAGGGAAGTTTTTGATATATCTAAAGTCGGGAATTTGGCACAAAGATTGGGTGTAGAAATGGCAATTTTGACTGTTCCTAAAGAGTATTCTCAAGGGGTTGCGAATTATTTAGCAGGGGCAGGAATAAAGTATATTTGGAATTTTACACCTTGCATATTGGATGTTCCCAGCGATGTAAAGGTTTGGAATGAAAATTTAATAGGAAGTTTTTTACAGTTTACAAATAACGAAAAGGACGAAAAAGCAAAAGATGACGATCGAAATAAAAGTATGTATGGGTAGTGCCTGTTTTGCAAAAGGCAATTTGGATAATCTTGAATACATAAAGGAATATATAAAAGAAAACGGGCTTGAAGCCGATATATCTATAGTCGGTGCATTATGTGAAAACAAATGCTCTGAAGGTCCGAGAATAATAATTAATGACAAAGAATACATAAATGTTACTCAGGAACAAATATTTGAAGTTCTTGAATCATACAGAAAAATTTTAAATTTCGGCTAGTAATAAGAGGTTCAAAGTATGGAAAAGCAATATCCTGTTTATACACTCAAGAATGAGTGTAACGACTGTTACAAGTGCATTAGAGGGTGTCATATCAAAGCTATCAGAATTCAAGGAGGAAGCGCATCGGTTATCAATGACAAATGTATAGCTTGCGGTCATTGTGTAACAATTTGCCCTGCCGGTGCTAAAAAAGTCAGAAATGATATAGACGTTGTAAAAGCTCTGTTTTTAACAGGTAAAAAAGTTTATGTATCACTCGCACCAAGCTGGGCTGGGGTTTATAATATTTCAAAAGAAAAAATGATAGCAGCATTAAAAAAACTGGGATTTGCAGGAGTTTCTGAAACGGCTCTGGGAGCTCAAGAGGTTTCCATACAAACCGCAAAACAGCTTAACCAAGCAGAAAAAGGCTTATTTATATCATCTGCATGCCCTGTTATTGATGATTATATAAGATTGTATAAACCGGAATTTGCAAAATGTATTACTCCGATTGCATCGCCGGCTCTAACACATTGCGGTCTACTAAAAGATATGCTCGGAGATGATATAAAAGTTGTATTTATAGGACCTTGCATCGCTAAGAAAAACGAAGCTGATGAAAATCCTGATTTGATGTCAGCAGCCTTAACCTTTGATGAACTCAACTATTGGATAAAAGAAGAATTTATTGACATTGAAGCTATTGAACCTGATGAAACTTGCAAATTTATTCCCGAAGATTCCTATGAAGGCGCTCTTTATCCGATAGAAGGCGGAATGAATGAAACAATAAAAAGAGTTGGTATTGATAAAGATGACGTTACATTTATTGGTGTAAGTTCTTTAGAAAGTTGATAAAATTGAAAACAAAATTTTTGTGGAAGCACTCGCATGCTCAGGCGGGTGCATAAACGGGCCTTGTTTATCAAGTGAAAAATCAAGAATACTTATTACATCTGATATTTATGCCAATACTCAATACCGTGATGAAGTCCCGAAAGAACCGAGAAAAGTTGTCGAAAAAGAGTATATTCCTGCTCCTGTTGAAAAAGTAGAATATTCTATAGAACAAATAACAAAAGCTCTCAGAAAAATAAGTAAACATTCTGAAGAAGATGAATTAAATTGTTCAGGCTGCGGATATGCAAGCTGTCGAGAATTCGTTAATGCTCTTATATCAGGTGATGCAGAACCTTCTCAATGCGTTTCTTATATGAGAAAAATAGCAGTCAGAAAAGCTGCGGCTATGCTCAGATGTATGCCATCAGCTGTTGTCATAGTTGATTCTAATATGGAGATTGTTGAAGCTAATGATTCTTTTGAACACATGTTCCTGTCTGAAGAAATGTATGAAGTGTTTGCTTCACGTCAAGACGGTTTAACAGGTGCTGCAATAGATAGAATTGTTCCATTCTCAGAATTATTCAAATCTGCACTTGATACAGGAAAAGATATTCATCAAGAGCATTACGCAATAGATGATAAACTCTTTGATATCAGCATATTTACAATTGAAGACAATGAGCTTGTCGGGGCAGTTATCTCTGATGTTACAAAATCTGAAATGGACAGAAGTAAGATAGCACAAAAAGCAAGAGAAGTTATTACAAAAAATATAGCAACAGTTCAAGAGATTGCAAGCCTGCTTGGTGAACACATGGTTGAAACAGAATTATTGCTTAACTCTATTGCAGAAGGGTACGATAATAATTCTAATGAGGAGAAGAAAAATTAATGTTTATTGATATAGCTTGTTCTCAAAAAAAGAAATATAACCAAAATGCTTACGGAGATTATTTTGCGTCAAATCGTTTTCCTAATATGAACAGGGTTGTTGCAGTTCTTTCTGACGGTCTTGGAAGCGGTATAAAAGCTAATATACTAGCTTGTATGACCTCAACTATGCTTTTAAAATTTATGGAAAATCATTCTGATATTGAAAAATCTTGCGAGATTATTATGAACTCTCTGCCTGTATGCAAAGTCAGAGGCATAAGTTATTCTACATTTTCAGCGATAGACTGCTTCGAAAACGGAAAAGCGAAAATTGTTGAAGAAGGTAATCCTGACTTTATTTGGATAAGAAATGGTGAAGTTCTCAAACCTGAATACCAAACTATTCAGTCAAAAGATTTTAAAAATCGTAAAATGAAAGTGTATAATATTCAACTTGAAAAATACGATAGAATTATTTTCTGCTCAGATGGTGCAACACAAGTTGCCATGGGTTCTAAAAGATATCCTCTTGGACTTGAAAGAAGCGGGTTAATAAAAATTATACTTGATAAATTGGATCAAAATCCTGAAATATCATCTAAGGATTTAAGTGAATATCTGGTCAAGCAAGTTGAACTTATTGCACCTAATAAAGAGCTAAAAGATGATACTTCAGTCGTTTCTATATACTGCCGTGATCCAAGAGAATCATTAATATTCACAGGACCTCCATACCATCAGGAAAAAGACAGTTATTATACAACAGCAAATATTATATCAAGAGAATTAAATATACCGGTAATTGCGAAACTCTCAATGAATGCAGGAAAACTCCCCGGACTTTCAGAGATGCAAGGAGTCGATTTAGTAACAGAAGGAATTTTAACTCTTACAAAAACTTTAGAGTACCTTGAAAGCGGCAAAAGCGAAAATAATGCAGCAAAAACGCTTATGGATTTCTTACTTGATAGCGATGTAATTTACTTCTTAGTAGGGGCACAAATGAATAAAGCACATTATGATCCTAATTTACCTATTGAAATTGAAATCAGAAAGAATATAATAAAACAGATGGCAAGTGTTTTAGAAGAAAAATATTTAAAAAAAGTTTTTGTATAAAGGAGTTCAGTATGAAAAAAATTGAAGTGAAAGTGTGTTTAGGTACAACCTGTTTTGTTATGGGCGGAAGTAATTTACAAGAATTAAACGATATTATCCCTAAAAAATACGGCGATAAAGTTGAAGTTTCAGCAAGCAACTGCTTAGGACTTTGCTCTATCAATTGGGAATACTCTAAAGCGCCTTACGTTAAAGTTGATGATGAGGTTGTAAATGAAGCTACCGTTGAAAAAGTTTTGGAAGTAATTGACAGAAAATTAAATATAAAAACATTATAAGAAAGGAGCTTTTATGAATTGGGAAAAGGAATTAAATATTAACGAAGTAAAAGAGATTAGAACTCGTACTTGTGTCTATTTTGGCTGCGGTGCAATTCAAAAGATTAATGATATAGCAAAAATTTATTCTGAAAGAGGAATAGATAAAGTTATTGTTATGTCAGGAAGAAATGCTTATAAATCAACAGGTGCTTGGGCAGTTGTTGAAAAAGCTTTAAAAAACAATAACATCGAATATATTAATTATGACAAAGTTACTCCAAACCCTACTACAGATGCAATTGATGAAGCAACCCAAATGGCAAAAGAATTCGGTGCAAAAGCAGTAATTACTATAGGCGGAGGTTCTCCGACAGATGCAGGTAAATCAGTTGCTATACTACTTAAATACCCAAATGAAACGGGCAGCAGCTTGTATGAATTCAAATTTAATGCCCAAAAAGCCGTTCCAATTGTTGCAATTAACCTAACTCACGGAACAGGAAGTGAAACAAACAGATTTGCAGTAGCAACAATTTTAGAAAAGAATTACAAACCGGCTATTGCTTATGATTGCATATATCCTGAATTTGCTATTGACGATCCTGATTTAATGATAGGTTTATCACCAAAACAAACCAGATATGTTTCAATTGATGCGGTAAATCACGTTATAGAAGCGGCAACATCAGTAGTTGCCTCTCCGTATTCAGTAACTTTGGCAAGACAAGTAATTGAACTTGTTGCAAAATATTTACCAAAAGCAATTGCTAATCCTTCTGACAAAGAAGCAAGATATTACTTGTGCTATGCTGCTATGATGGGCGGTGTTTGTTTTGATAACGGTTTATTACATTACACTCACGCTCTTGAGCATCCGCTTAGCGCAATGAAACCGGATTTCTCACACGGTTTAGGATTGGCTATTCTTCTTCCTGCGGTCATCAAGAATATCTATTCTGCTAAATCAGAAACACTTTCATATATCCTTGAACCGATTGCAAAAGATACTACAAGCGCTGAAAAAGCAGCAGAAAGTGTATATGAATGGCTTAAATCAGTAGATGTTCCAAACAAGCTTAAAGATGAAGGATTCACAGAAGCTGATGTTGAAAAATTGACAGAGCTTGCTTTCACAACACCATCTCTTGACGGACTGTTGGGAATAGCACCTACTAAAGCAACCAGAGAAGCTGTAGCACAGATTTATAAAGAATCTTTATAAAATTACAACTTATATACAAAGTCAGTTGAGATTTAACTCAACTGACTTTTAATTTATAAACAATAAAAAAGACTTGCAAATTATACAAATTGCAAGTCTTTTAGTAAATGCTCCAGGCCAGACTTGAACTGGCACCGAGGGTGAACCCCGATTGGATTTTAAGTCCAACGCGTCTACCGATTCCGCCACTGGAGCGCGGTAATTATATTTAGTTTTCAGGCTTCAGCGGAATCGGTAGAACGTCTACCTCCCCTCTCCTCGAACTTGACGTTTAGTCAACTTCTCGTCGGCAGAGTGCCACTGGAGCGCGGTAATTATATTTAGTTTTCAGGCTTCAGCGGAATCGGTAGAACGTCTACCTCCCCTCTCCTCGAACTTGACATTTAGTCAACTTCTCGTCGGCAGAGTGCCACTGGAGCACGGTAAAACTTCTCGTCGGCAGAGTGCCACTGGAGCACGGTTTGATATCAGCAGTAAACTGTTATCTTCCACAATCTTTATACTATTATAAACATCAACGCAAGTCAATTAAAAGTTTTATTGCAAAAAAATAAAGCGCCAAAACACTTTTAATCTCTGTCTTGACGCAATATAATAAGTGTATAAGCCTGATTTAACTAATCATCTCTTTCCGCTTGAAAAGGTGCCGGTTCTTTTTGTACTATATCCTTACGCTGCATATCACCTTTGTCAACCCTTGAAGCTTTGTCAAAATGATGGTGATGCTTGTGTTTCATAAATTGATGCTGACAAGGACATCCACCCATCATACCAAATTGAGGCGGCATCATTGGCGGTCTGTGCAGTGCTGTAAACAAGCATAAAGCCGAATACACTCCTACAAAAGTTCCCAAAGCAATAACTAAAAATTTTCTAAATCCCTTACTTTGACAAAAACATTTGTGTTCTTCTTTTGCTTCTATTGTTACATTCTGTTCATTTGACATAATTAACTCTCCTTTTTAATCTGTTTTACCTTTCATTCTTTATACGATTTTGCTTATTAAATTGTTCATTTTTCATGTTAATATTTACTTATGGAAAAATATTCAGAGATAGCATGTAAAAATTTTTATAACGGCTGTAATTGTGCTCAATCGGTACTCTGCGCTTTCAGCAACAAAATTGATATAGATTCTAAAACTTGCATGAAACTTGCATCATCTTTTGGCGGAGGAATGGGAAGACTTCGTGAAGTTTGCGGCGCAGTTTCCGCTATGTTTATGGTTGCAGGACTGCTTAAAGGATACGAGATTGCAGGTGATGATATTGGAAAAACAAGGCAATACCAACTTGTTCAACAACTTGCTAAAGAGTTTAAAAATCAACACGGAACTATTATTTGCAGAGAACTCTTAGGTCTTAACGGTGAAGACAATCCTACACCCTCTAAGCGTACTGCTCAATATTACGCAGAAAGACCTTGTGCCGAATTTATAAAAACTGCTGCCGAGATAATTGAAAATAAACTCCTAAATTAACGGCGCAAATACTTTATAAAACAAGTACAGCGACACCAATATTATCAGCCAACCGCTTGCTTTCACAAGTTTATCCGTAATATTTGAAAACTTTTTAAGATTTTTTACGCTTGAGGTAAATACCCCTGCAATAATTAATATCATTCCCTGACCTACTGCAAACAAAAATAACATTATAATTGCAGCTATAAGGTTTTTCCCCATTGCGGCAAAAACCATTATTCCCGCCAATATCGGAGTAGAGCATGGAGTTCCTGCAAGGGCAAACGCAATACCCAATAACAAAGGATATATAATAAGTGAGCTGGTATTGTTTTGGGGCATGGATTTAATTATTACGGGTATCTCAAAATCCAATATTTCGGTTATCTTTAAGCCTATTATCAGTAGTAATGATGCCATTATAATTGTAAAATATCCGCCAAATACAGAAGCAAAAACACTTCCCGTAACCGCACAGATTATACCGATTATAGTAAATACAACTGCAGTACCTAATATAAAACAGCTTAACTGTATAAATGTCCTAAACGGAGTTTCCTTTGAACACCCCCCGACATACCCTATCATCAATGGAAGCATTGCAAGTGAACATGGCGATATTGATGCGATTACACCTCCTAAAAAAGAAGCACAAAACATCAAAATCCAAGTTACAAAAGTTGCATTTTCTACTGATACAAAATTTACCAAATTATTCATTTATCAACTCTGCTAAATAATTATCCAATATCTTTGACTGCATTGTACCCTCTATGCGTCTTGTAATCTTACCGTCTTGGTTTTTAAACACGGTAGTTGGAACAAGAGTTACTTTATACTCCTTTATTAAAGCCTTACAATTTTTATCCGATTTTGATACATCAATTTTTGTTAAAGACACTTTATCATTGTATTTGGGAAAAACTTCCTCAAAAACTTTTTCCAAATCTTGACACTCAGAACACATAGGAGAAGAAAATTTTATAACTTCATCACCGGTCGTTGCAATTGCAGGTAAAGAAGCGGCATCTTCTCTTGTAAGTCCCCAATACACTGCTAAAGGAACCAAAAAAATAAGCAAAATCCAAATAATATTTTTGTTCATAAACCCTCCTTTTTTACTTTAACATAATATGATTTAAGAACATAATATTAAAGGGGTTAATAGGATAAGGCAAGTTGGAGGATTTTATATGCTACCCTTGACTTTACCTTCTACTGCATCAAACTCCGGTCGCTTGTATGCGTTTGTTGCATGCCCGAAGCTGTAAGTAGTAAATTGTCTTTTTTCATGATTTATTTTAGTATCGGAAAGTCTTTCCTGCATTATAGAATTTCTTTCACAATATCTTAAATATTCTTTATAAGAGATTTTTTTATTTCCGTCCGTATCCATGCTCTCATCATAATTATCTTCACCATCTTCTGCATAGATAAGCTCTAATCCGCCTTTATCAAATTCTTTTTTATCTAATTCACTCGTATTTGACTGTTTTGTGAAATCATTTATCAATTCTTCTGTTTGATTTTTTTTTGAAGATAAATCTGAGCCTAATAAAAATGAAGCTAAAAAATCAGGATTTAACCTAAAATTATTCGAATTTTGATTAAACACGTTCAACATAATTACCTCTTTTTCCCCCGAATATTATATATAATTATATTTGAACACTTTTTTGCAATTTATTTATCCTCTAAAAACAGTAAATTAATTATAATTCAATATTTTCCATTACTTCCTTTAAAATTTCCGAAGATTTTTTTAAACTCAAAACCTCTTGTTCATTCAATTGCACAGGAACAAAATTTTCTACTCCGTCTTTTCCTACAATTGCAGGCATAGAAAGTGCTATGCCGTCTATTCCGTATTCTCCATGCATAATTGAAGATACCGAAAGAATAGATTTTTCATCTCTAACTACAACTTCACAAATTCTTTTTACTGCCATCGCTACACCGTAATATGTAGCTTTTTTTTTGCCTATTATATAGTAAGCGCTATTTTTTACGCTATCTGCGATTTTTCGCATAGCTTCTGTGTGGTCGCCGCAATATCCTCTCATTTCGCAAAATTTCTCTAATGGAACTCCGGAAATATTAACTCCGGACCATGCCGGTATTTCTGAATCACCGTGTTCACCTATAATAAAAGCATGTACACTTCTTGAATCAACTTTTAAATGATTACCGAGTTCATGCTTTAACCTTGCTGTATCAAGTACCGTACCTGAACCAATAACTTTATTTTCAGGAAGTCCCGAAAGCTTTTGGGCTACAGCTGTCAATATATCAACAGGGTTTGTAACAATTAATAGTATTCCGTTAAACTCCCTTTTCTTAATCTCAGGAATAATCAATTTAAAAATAGAAACATTTTTCTTAACTAAATCAAGCCTTGTTTCACCTTCTTTTTGGTTTGCGCCTGCTGTTATAATAATCATTGAAGCATTTTTTATATCATCATAATCACCTGCATAAATATTTACAGGCTTAGCAAAAGGAACTCCGTGGCTTATATCAAGAGCTTCACCCTCTGCTCTGGCTCGGTCAGAGTCAATCATAACTACCTCAGAGAATAATCCTGATTGCATTATACTAAAAGCGCAAGCTGCTCCTACAAATCCGCAGCCCACTATTACAACTTTTCTGATATTAGTACAATTTAAACAATTATTTTCCATAATTTACTTTTCATAATATCAGATTTTTAATTTTATTAAATTGGAAAGTTCGACTATTCTTTCACAACTTCCAGCGTTTCATAATCATTTAAGTATGGTAAATGTGCTTCAGTTATAAGTTCCCCCGGAAGAAGAATAGAAATTCCCGGAGGACATTCCGCAACAACCTCTGCCGATATTCTTCCTATTGCATATTCTTTTTTAATAGTTTCTTTATCAGCATAATAAGCCTCTCTTAAACTCATAAGAATCTTTGGCTCAAGCATAGGCATGTGTTTACGTTTTTCAAGATAATAAATATCCTTATGATTTTCTGATGCGATTTTTGCTAAAGCATCAGCTAAATATTTAAAATCTGAACGCTTGTTACCAAGATTACAAAGAATTAAAACTCCTATATCAGAAGCTGACTCGACTTCTATACCAAAATCTATCTCTAAAATTGATTCCAATCTTTTTCCAGAAAGACCGTCTATTTTTATAAACACCTTTGTAACATCTGTCTTATAACCGAAATCTGCTTTTAATTGATGAAGATTAGGTATCTCATCAAGTCTTTTTCTCAAATATTTAGCATTTGCTACGGCTTTATCAATTTGTTTAAGCCCTAATTGTGATTGTAGATTAGCTCTTGCGGCATCAAGACTTGCAAGCAAAATTAACGAAGGACTCGTTGTATGCAAAAGTTTAAGCGCCTTTTCAACGCTTTTTTCATCAAGACAAGACTCTTTTGATATATGAAGCATCGAAGTTTGGCTCATGCTTCCGCCGGTCTTATGAAGTGAATGAACAACCGCATCAGCTCCAAGTTTAAGAGCAGTTTCCGGAAGATGTTTGTTAAAATTCCATAAGCACCCGTGAGCCTCATCTACAATAAGCGGTACACCATATTTTTTACACACTGCACTTATTGATTTAATATCGGATACAACCCCTTCATAAGTCGGATTTGTAACCCAAACCATTGATATATCTTTATCTTGCTCTAACTTTTCTTCAATTTGCCAAGCTTCAATGTTACCCCAAATTGACCAATCATCAATTCTATTTGGACATACCCAAACTGGTTCAGCACCTGATATCATCAAGCCCGTTAAAATTGAACGGTGGCAATTTCTGTTAACAATTATTTTCTGTCCTTTTTTAGTCAAAGCCATTGCCAGGGCAAGATTTCCTGCAGTTGAACCATTAAGAAGAAAGAATGTTTTTTTTGCACCAAACGCTTCCGCTGCAAGTTCTTGAGCTTCTTTTATAGGACCTGTTGCAGGATGCAAAGTTCCTAAATTGTCAAATTCATCTGTTGTATCAAGACTCAAAGCCTTATCACCAATAAGTTTTCTAAAATCCTTTAATATAGCCTTTCCTTTAGTATGACCAGGAATATGAAACTGATATGTAGGATTTTCATAAGCCGTCTTTAAAGCATCAACTATAGGAGCTTTTATCTTCACATCTGATTTATTATCAATATTTTCACGAATATCTTTAACCAATTCTTTTCTTCCTGTTTATACTTATATCTATTAGGGTAATAGGTCGGATTTACAAATCCGACCTTATATCCTAATTAGTATAATACACGAAAATATTTTTTTTTGCTAATTGAATAAAGAATTTTGCTAATTAGCTGAGTTTATTTTATTTATTTTAATCAAACTATATGTTAAAATCTAAATAGAAAAGAGAGAGTAATAATGTTTACATTTACAAAAAAGCAAACAAATATGGAATTTGAAATAATCGAACAAAAAAAGATTATTCCTTATATTTTGATGAAGTATATTAATCCTGATAGCGGCGAGATTAAAATAGATCTTCCGCAAAACATCAGAAAAATTGTTCTTGTTGCAAGCGGTTCTTCATACCACTGTGCAAGATTTGCGGTGGATTTATTGGAAAAATTTTCAGGTATTGAATCCAGAGCAATTTATTCAAGCGAATTTCTCCTAAAAAGTGTGATTCCGCACGACGAAAATACTTTGTATATTTTCATTACTCAATCAGGCGAAACAAGTGATACGGTAAAATCTCTTGAAAAGGTTAAAAATTCTACGAATCTGGAAACTCTCTGTATAACAAACAATGAACATTCTACCATTTGGGAAATGTGTGATTACAAAGTCGCATGCTACGCAGGAACCGAACAAGGTATCGCTGCAACAAAATCTTTTACATCACAAATGCTATGTTTGATTTTAATATCTCTAAAGCTTGTAGAAAGTGTTCATGGTAACGAAGCTACAAGAGAATACAAAAATTCCCTTATCCACCTCCCTATAATTCTAGAAAAAGCACTTGCTAAGAGAGATGAGGTAAAAAAATTAGCTAAAATTTTAGCAAAAGAAAATAATATTATTATAACTGCTGACGGAATATCATACTCTTTAGCAAAAGAAGCTGCACTAAAAACAAAAGAAACATCATACAAAAACATAAGCGCAGCAATCTTAGGCGAATTTATGCACGGACATGTTGCTGTTTTAAACAACAAATCAACTCTTGTATACATAGCAGTTGATAATATATCAGAACGCTCCGTTGCCAACTTAAATAAGATAAAATCGGATTATAATCCAAAGCTTGTAATTATCGGACCAACAGATGAAAGACTTAAACCGGATTACCACATAAATATAGAATGTGAAAATGAGATTCAACAAATGTTCGCAGATATTCTAATCTCGCAGCAAATAGCTCTTGAAGTAGCTTTAAAGCTTCACAGAAACGTCGACCATCCAAAAGGTCTGCATAAAGTAGTAAAAGACATTAATATTTAAACATGCTACTCTTCAAATTGTTCAGCAACTTCAAATGGTTGTTCAGATAATTTTAAAGTTTCTCTGTCAATAATACCGCGCTTTAATTCAGTAAAAGATGCCTTTTTTGAATTGAACATTTTTTTCAAAAATTCATACGCAACTTTTGGATCACATTTTGTTCCGCAAGTAAACAAATCAACGGCAGCATACCCTAATTCCGGCCATGTATGTATGGCTAAATGGCTTTCTGAGATTATTACTACACCGGAAACTCCATAGGGGTTAAACATGTGAAAGCACTTTTGAACGATTGTTGCACCACACTCTAAAGCTGCATCTATCATATACTTTTCGACTTTATCAATGTTATTTAAAATATTTGAATCACATTCAAAAAATTCCGCAAGAACGTGTTGCCCTAAGTTTACTTTGTCTAAGTTAGCATGTGTTTCAAGCTCTTTGAGTGATGATGATACAATTGTCAATTCATGTGCCTCCTATTCTACCGGTGAATATCTTTCTCACCAATTATTTTTGTAACAATCTATATATTACTATAAAAAACAAAAAATTTGTATATTTTACACTTTTTGGATGAGTTGTTAACAATTCGTTACATTTTATTTTTCGTTAACAGCTTAAAGCTTCTAAGGCAGCTATTTTCATCTGTTTTACATCAGGATTTTTTCCTGTCCATATTTGAATAGCACGCTCTGCTTGATAAATTAGCATGTCCAAACCGCCAATTGTTCTAAGACCTCTACGTTCTGATTCTTTTATTAATATGGTTTTTTGAGGATTATAAACAATGTCATAGATTATAATATCTGAATCCATAGTATCAAAATCTTTTAATTCAAGCGCCATTTGATCGGCTATATAACCTTTCATGCCGATAGGAGTCGCATTTACTAATATAGAAGTGCCTTTTAAGCTGCGCATATTTTGGATTTGATAAACATTGAATTCAATATTCGGAAATTTTGCTCTCATATATTCGACTGCCTGATGAGAGTTAATTATATTTCTTGTATAAAAATCTATATTTTTTATTCCTTTTTCAGCAAGTCCTACAACTGCCGCACGAGAAGCACCACCTGTACCCAAAATTCCTGCAGTTTTGCCTCTTAAATCAACCTCCGGCGGAATTGCTTTTTTAAATCCATAGATATCAGTATTATATCCAAACAATTCTTTATTTTCACCCTCTACCTTTACTGTATTAACGCACCCTGCAATATTTGCATAATCATCAATATCTGTTAGAAACAATGACATTGGAACTTTTAGAGGTATTGTTACATTAAATCCCTGATACCCATTAGTTTTAATAAATTTAATTCTATCCACCAAGTTTTCTGCAGGAGTATCCATGACATCGTATTGAACGTCTTCCCCAATACTTTCAAGCCCTGCTTTTTGGATTACAGCAGAAATTGAGTGTCCTAAAGGATGACCTATTATTCCGAGTTTGTACATACTTAATACCTCCGATTATTAAATTATACACCAGATTGTATATTTTGGTGCATGATATAATTAATTTATAAAGCGAGGGATTAATTATGTTAAAATCAGTTATATTAGCAGCAGGAAAAGGTACAAGAATGAAATCTGATACACCTAAAGTCCTGCATACAATTTTTGATAAAACTCTTGTTGGTTATGTGATTGAAGCCGTTAATAATACAGGCTTAGCCGACGAAAACTTTGTAATTGTAGGTCATCAGGCTGAAAGAGTTGACGAATACATAAAAGAGAATTATAAAAACGCAAGAACCGTTTTACAATCACCACAATTAGGTACGGGGCATGCAGTTAGCATGGTGCTTCCTTTCCTTCAGGATTTTGAAGGAGAAGTTGTAATACTATGCGGTGATACTCCGCTTATAACTTCTGAAACACTAAAAGAATTTGTTGAATACCACAGAGAAAATAATTCCGACTTAACCGTTATGAGTGCAATATTTGATAACCCTACAAATTACGGTAGAATTATTAGAGGGGCAGATAATAGAGTCGAAGCTATAGTTGAAGAAAAAGATGCAACTCCCGAACAAAAGGGGGTAAATGAAATTAATGCCGGTATATATTGCCTTGATTGGAAGAAAGTTAAACCTGCATTTTCTCAGTTAAAAACAAACAATGCTCAAGGCGAATATTATTTGACTGATATTATCAAATGGGGAAATGAAAACGGTTTGAGCGTAAATGGGTATATTCTTAAAGATAATACCGAAATATACGGCATTAATTCAAAGTCTAATCTTGCAGAGGCAACAAAATTTTTAAATCAAAGAGTTATAAATAAACATCTAACAAACGGTGTAACAATTATTGATCCGTCTGCGACTTGGATTAGCCCTGAAACAGAAATTGAATCCGATACTGTAATTTATCCCTCTACTTATATAGAAGGAAAAAACAAGATTGGTAAAAATTGTAAAATAGGACCTTTTGCCCACCTAAGAGGCGGAGTTATTTTAGATGACAACGTAAAAATCGGAAACTTTGTAGAAGTTAAAAAAGCTCATATTAAATCAAACACAAACGCTTGCCACTTAACTTACATAGGAGATGCGGAAATAGGTTCTCACGTGAATATAGGAGCGGGAACAATTACAGCAAACTATAATCCTTTAACAAAAGAAAAAAGCAAAACAATAATTGAAGATAATGTTAAAATTGGCTCAAATTCCGTTCTTGTAGCTCCCGTAAAAGTTTCAGAGGGTGCAAACGTGGGCGCATTATCCGTTATCACAAAGGACCTTCCTGCGTGGGCACTTGCAATAACAAGAGCACCGTTAAGAGTTCTTGAAGGATGGGTAAAGAGTAAAATAAAAAAATAATATTGGTAATAGTATTGCCGGAGCAAGCTCCAGCCTACTATGTAAAAAGTAATATTTGTTTTATCATAGAATATAAATGTAGCAGTATTTGTCGGAGCAAGTAACAGTAGGGTGAAGCTTGCTCCACCAAGAACTAATAGCCTTTTTATGGAATTTAACGGAACAGAAAACAGATACAATAAATTTAGCGACCATTTGAAAGTCAAATTTGGGGCAAGGGTGTATAAAATCACTCTTGATGCAGGATTTACCTGCCCTAATCGTGACGGAACAATTTCTACGGAAGGGTGTATTTTTTGTGATGAAAGCGGAAGCTTTTCTCAATCTCATTCCAATCGTTTGAGCATAGAAGAGCAGGTTAATGTAGGTGCAGACATTCAAATAAAAAGATTTAAAGCAGAAAAGTTCATGTCTTATTTTCAAGCCTACACTAACACATATAAACCTGTTCAAGAATTAGAAAAAATCTATAAATCAGCACTTTGCCGTGATGATATCGTAGGTTTATCAATAGGAACAAGACCTGACTGTGTTGATGAGGATAAACTTAATTTAATAAGTACATTTACCCCCGATTATTACACTTGGATTGAGTATGGATTGCAATCTGTTCATGATAAAACGTTAAAAAAAATAAATCGAGGGCACGACTATAAGTGCTTTTTAGATGCTTATGAAAAAACAAAAAATAAAGGGATAAATATTTGTTTACATGTTATACTGAACCTTTTTGAAACACACGAAGAGATGATGGAAACAGCAAAAACTATTGCAAAGCTTGAACCGGAAGGAGTAAAAATCCATATGCTTGTTGCTTTAGAAGGAACAAAGCTGGCTGATATGTATAATAACGGTGAAATAATTTTTATGTCTGAAGACGAATATGTTACAGAACTCTGCGATTTTCTGGAATATTTACCACCAAAAACAACCATACACCGTGTTGCCGGCAACGGACATCGTTTAGAACTGGTTGCGCCAAGCTGGATAGGAAGAAAACTCGACACAATGAACAGGCTGGATAGAGAATTTTTACGCAGAAATTCGTGGCAAGGATTAAAATTTTATTAATATTACAAGGCGGCGGCTACAAATGTAGCCGCCGCCTTGTAACTTTATCAGCTAAAACTACTTAGCTAATTTTTTGATAGCAAGAACAAGTCTTGATTTCTTTCTTGCAGCTGTATTTTTGTGTAAAACACCTTTTGAAACAGCCTTGTCGCATAGTTTATAAACATTTGAAATAGCTGCATTTAAAGCATCTTTATCATCACTTTCAGCTAATGATAATGCTTTTTTCAATGCAGTTTTGATTTCAGATTTTACTGCTACGTTTCTTTGTCTGTTTGCTTCTGCAATAAGAACTCTTTTTTTTGCTGACTTAATGTTTGCCATTTGTATTTCTTCCTTTCGCTGCGGTTAGAGTTTAAAGTTAATGACTCTCTAAACTAAAACCAATTCACTTGAGGATAGTGAGTATCTAAATTATAAACACAACAAAAAACTAATTCAAGCCCATCAAGAATTTATGAACTGCAAACGCATATATTACGCCATACAAAGCACCTACAAATACCTGCATAGGAGTATGTCCTAATAGTTCTTTTAATTTACCCCCTGCTTCGACAAGGTCTTGTTTATAAATATCCATTATTATTCTGTTTAAACAAGCAGCTTGTTTTCCTGCTGCACGTCTTACTCCCGCCGCATCATACATTACAATACAGGCAAATCCTATTGCAATAGCAAATTCAATTGAATGAAATCCGTTAATTAAACCGACTGCTGTTGATAATCCCATAACACCTGCGGAGTGAGAACTTGGCATTCCGCCTGTTGTTGTAAATAATCTCATATCAATTTTGCGTTTTATTATCAAAAATACAAAACATTTAATTATTTGTGCAGTTACTATTCCGGAAAAAGCTGTAAAAATTACTTCATATCCTGTGTTCAAAATGTGAGAAAAATCCATCAACTACTCCTATTAACCAAAAATACGATTTTTTAATTTATCTAATATCTCTCTAAATATTTTTGAATTGTACTTTTCTATTATACCATAACATTCATCAATTAACGCTTTAAATTTACATTTAGCTTCATCTAACCCATATAATGATACATAAGTAAGCTTTCCTGAAGCTTCATCTTTCCCTATAGATTTACCTAATTCTTCAAATGTTGATATTTCATCCATAATATCGTCATAAATTTGGAATGCTAAACCAAATTTTGTAGCGAACTCATCGAACTCATCAAATACTTTTTCATCACCATTTGCACAAATAACACCTATTCTTACGGCAAGCCTGAATAACACCGCAGTTTTATTTAAGTGTATAAAATCCAAAGTTTCTTCCGGCGATTTAACCAACTTGCCCCCTTCTGATTCAATATCAACCACTTGCCCTGCAATAAGTCCGTATGCACCTGCAAACTTTGTATATTCGTGTATTATTCTTAATATTTGGGAATCAGACAGTAAGCCTTTTGATTTTTCTATAATTAACTGAGGCGCAAATGTCAAAAGCGCATCGCCTGCAAGCACGGCATTTGCTTCACCAAAAACTTTATGATTAGAAGGTTTGCCTCGTCTAAAATCATCATTATCCATGCAAGGCAAATCATCATGTATAAGGCTTTGAACATGCAGCATCTCCAAAGCACAAGCAGATGGCATTACTTTTTCAATATCACACCCTAATAATCTTGCTGTTTCAAGACACATTACAGGTCTTAACCTTTTTCCTGGGAGCATTAAAGTATATTTCATAGCTTTAAAAATATCCTCGGGATACACTATTTGTAAATATTCATCCAGCTTTTTATCAACTATACTAATCAATTCTTTCATTCTCTATATCCTTATACAAATTCTGTCTTATTGTATTTCTGGCACTCTGACGTTTGCGAGAGCTAATTTTTACCGCAATCTCGTCATTATGTTTTTTATGCGTTGTTTCTTTTTTTGTTCCCTCGAATTTAACCTTTTCTTTGTATTCTTTTGCTTCTTCAACGAACTCTAAATAACTCTGATACCTTGTTTCATCAATATCTCCAAAATGTTCCTTAACAGAACACCCTGTTTCGTTTATATGCAGGCAGTCCTGAAATTTACATTCCGATTTATATTTATATATTTCAGGGAATAATTTATCAACATCAAGCGGCAAAATAAAATCAAATTTCAAGTTACTAAATCCCGGGGTATCAACAATTCTTGTATTTTCATTAATTGTTATAATTTCACAATGCCTTGTTGTATGCGTTCCTCTTTGAGTTTTTTCGCTGACTTCTTTTGTTCTTAAATTAAGCCCCGAAACCGCATTAATCAAGCTTGATTTTCCAACACCTGAAGAACCGCAAAGAACTGAAGTTTTGCCTTCCAAAATCTCTTTAAATTCTTCAATTCCCAACCCCTCAAGAGCTGAAGTAAATAAAATATCATACCCCAGAGGTTCATAAATCGAAAAAACTTTTTCTATCATCTTATCATCAGATGACAAATCATTTTTGTTAAAACAAAGAACCGCTTCGATTCCATAGTATTTTGCAAAAGCTATATATCTGTTTAATTGAGAAAAGCTTAAATCAGGCTCTTTGACAGCTGATATTATAATAATTCTGTCAACATTTGCAACAGAAGGACGAGGAATGTAATTTTGTCTCGTCAAAATCTTTTCAATTGCACCATTATTAAATTCTACAAAATCACCAACATAAACAGACTGCTTTGTCTTTTTCAAAACTTCACGCAACTTACATTCATAACTTTTTCCGTCTGAATTAACATAATAAAAATCCGAATGTATTTTATAAATCTGTCCTTCTGGCATAAAATAATTCTATCATAAAGGGGGAAATGTTTATATAATACTTTATATTTTTGCCACTCTACGCCTGTATTGCATTTTGCTACACACTTCACTTTCGTTCTCTTTGTTTTGCTTACGCAAAACTGGCGTTCACTTCGTTCCGTGTTCCTTCGATTTCGTTCTCTTTGTTTTGCTTACGCAAAACTGGCGTTCACTTCGTTCCGTGTTCCTTCGAGTTAGGTTGCTTACGCAACCGTCACTCTACGCAAAATGCAAAAAAAAACTTCTCTGTTACGAGAAGCTTGGGAAAATTAATTAGGAAGGGATTTAGGGATTAATAAATTTTATTTTTTACATCTTACATATATATAAAGTATATAAAAAAGTAACGATTTCACTTTTGTGTTAAATCGTTACATTTCTTAATGTTTTACTCTTAATTTTACGGTCTTACTAAAAATTTTATAGCCTTTCCTTCTATATGCTGCTGCATTGCCCACTCCACTTTTTCTAAAGGAATTTCTGCCGTAATAAGTTTTTCTACTTCAACTTGTCCTGATGAAATCAAATCTAACGCTTGTCTGAAGTATTTTGGCGTATGGTGGAATACGCTCATAAGTTTAATATCACCATAGTGCATTTTTGTCGTATCAAAAGTTACAGTAGAACCTGATTTACATCCGCCGAAAAAGTGGACAGTCCCCCCGGGTCTGACGCAAGAGAATACTCTTTCCCACATCTCAGGAAGTCCCACGCACTCAACCGCTACATCCAGCCCTTTACCTTCATCAGTAAAATCTTTAAATATTTTCTCAGGATTCGGGTACTTTTTCAAATCCACAACTTCGTCTGCATGGCTAAATTCTTCTGCTAATCTTAGCTTCATTGGATTTCTGCCGGCCGCTATGACTCTGGCACCTTTTAACTTTGCGAGTCTTGCAAACATCAAGCCTATAGGTCCTATACCTATTACACCGACTGTATCACCTTCTTTTATCTCAGTTCTTTCAACACCATGTACAACATTTGCCAATGGCTCGGAAAAAGCTGCTTTATAAAAAGGAAGATTGTCAGGTAGAATTATTGTATTCTTTTTAACAATTCTTTCAGGAACAACAATATATTCAGCATAAGCTCCATTTAATAAATCCAAATGTTCACAAAGATTATACTCCCCACGTTTGCAATAGAAACACTCGCCGCAAGGAGCAGAATTAGCACATACAACTCTATCACCCACTTTTACATTTGTTACACCTTCTGCGATTTTTGCTACAGTACCTGCAAACTCATGTCCAAAACCTGACGGTATATTTTTTATTAAAACAGGATGACCTCTTCTAAAAGTTTTTACATCTGTTCCGCAAGTAAGCGCAGAATCAATCTTAACAAGAATTTCTCCTTTTTTAAGAGGCTTTATACTTGTTTCTTCATACTTTATATTCTGTGGTCCGTAAAATAATACTGCTTTCATCCTATATCTTCCGCTTATTATTCAAATACAACAAAATTAACGATAACAATATTATACCTATTGATACTATTATTGCAATCGGAACACCGCATATATACCTAACACTATCAATTCTTATACTTTCTGTACAAATTCTTACGATTGAATACAATATCAAGTATATTAAAGCTAAATTACCCTCTTTTTTATGCAAATTCTTTTTAATTAGAATTAATAAAACCCCGAATATTATCAAATCCATTACACTTTCATAAAGAAAAGTCGGATGATAATATGAGTCATCTAAATATGGAATATGCCGATATTGAGGTGATATGTACAACTTCCACGGTAAATCCGTTGGTGTTCCGTAAGCTTCTGAATTGAAAAAGTTTCCCCACCTGCCTATTCCTTGACCTAATGACAATCCTATGACTGAAACATCACACAATTTTTTTAACGAAATTTTATGCCTTTTAGAAAACAAGATTAAACCTAATAAACCGCCTATAATTGCACCGTGAATAGATATCCCTCCGTGTCTTAAGGCTAAAATCTCGGTCGGAAATCTCATATAAAATTCATAATCCATTACACAATAATATAGTCTTGCCCCTAAAAGACCAAAGATTATAATGTATGGAGATAAATCAATTATTGTATCTTTTTTTAGTTCAAAAAATTTTGCTCCCAAGTAATCTGAAACAAGCGTTCCGATTGCAATAGCTAAAGCCATTATTACACCATAATAGTATATATTTACACCATAAACAGTGCATAAGATTTGTGATGGAGAAGTAAACATTTATTTTTATTAGTTTTCTTTCTTTTCATTTTCTGCGATAAATTCTTCGCATTGTTTTAGCATTTCATCAATAGAATCTTTTTCTTTAGCGTTTGGCTCAAGTTCTAAATATTTATTAAGGTTCTGTATTGCGGATCTCTTTAAATCTACCATATCAGCTTTATTTACTGTTTCGACTGTTCTGTCCATTTCGACTTCTTCTTTTTCCGTATCAATCTTTGCAGATTCTTTTAATTCCGCTTTTTCATAAATATCATCAGCTAAGCCAATTTGAGCAACACCTAAAGAATAATAAAAATCTGCATAATCCGGTTTTATTTTGATACCGTCTTCTAAAGCTTTAATTGCAGTATCACACTTGTTTGCGTTAATTGCTGCAACTCCAAGGTTATAATATGTTTGATACATTGTGTTATCCAAGTCCAAGCTTGCCTGTAACCTATTCATTGCTGCTTCATAATCGCCTTTTTGCATATATTCCATTGCTTTATTATTAAGCTCTTGTACTGCTATATTATTTATACAAGCTGTTGAAACAACTGCAACAAGTAAAATTGATGCTATCATTAAAGCTTTTTTCATTTTTATATTCCCTTAAAATCTCTCTCTTTATATGGATATATTCTATAATATACAAAATAAATAATCAAGAATGTAAAGATATAAACAAAAAAAGCCTTAAATAAGTTTTTTTTGTTTATTTTTATAAATTAAACTTTACACTTCTATACTTTCTGCAATTTTACGATTTACTTGTGTTTCTACTGCTTCTTTTGCAACACGAACAGCATTTTTAATAGCATAAGCTTTACTTCTTCCGTGAGAAATAACCGTTATACCTTTAACACCAAGAAGAAGCATACCGCCAAATTCTTCGTAATTAATTTTTTCGTAAATTCTTCTTAAGAACGGTTTTGCAAGAGCACCGATAATCATACCAAGAAAATCAGACTTAAACTCACTTTTAATCATCTTGAATAGCATAGAAGCTGTACCTTCGGTAACTTTTAGAACAACATTACCTACAAACCCATCACATACAACAATGTCACAATGATTTAAGAACAGTTCTCTGCCTTCAATGTTGCCTATAAAATTAAATCTTTCTTTTTCTTCTTCCAGCATTGTATAAACGCTTTGTGCAAGTTCGTTACCTTTCCCTGCTTCTTCACCGATATTTACTACACCCGTTTTTGGATTTTCAATATCCAAAACATTCTTAGCGAAAATTCTGCCCATTATTGCAAATTGTTTAAGCATTTGAGGAGTACAATTTGAATTAGCACCACCATCAATTACGACGACAGGTTTTTTCATTGTAGGAAGTGTAACTGCAATCGCAGGTCTGTCAATTCCGGGGATTCTGCCTAAGCCAAACAAACTTGCTGCCATTGCAGCGCCCGTTGAACCGGCTGCGACCAGCGCTTCTGAACTTCCTGTTGCAACAGAATTTACCGTTAACACAATAGATGAGTTTTTCTTTTTACGAATAGCTTGCCCTGGAGCTTCACCCATTTCAATAATTTCTGATGCGTGAGTAATTTTGATATCGAGTGATTTTACATCTACCCTTATATGTTTATTTTTACCAATCTTACCGCATGAAGACCAAAAACCATCTTTTTCAATTTTCTCTAAACAATCTTCTATTTGGTCTTGTTTACCAACTAGCTCAAGAGCCACACCATATTCTGCAGCAGCCCATACAGCACCTGCCACAATCTCAAAAGGTGCGTGATCTCCTCCCATTGCATCAACAGCTATTCTTGTCATTAAACTCTATCCCCTTTTATAAATTGAAAATGGAAAATGTAAAGTTGAAAATTATTTATATAATACGCTTTTCTATAGAACTAAACGTCTTATGCAATCTAAAATAATTTTCCATTTCCCATTTTCAATTTTCAATTTCTATTCTGCTTTGTCTTCAGTTGCTTCTTCAGCTTTAACTTCTTCTTTAGCTTCTTCTACAACTTCAGCTTCTTTTACTTCTTCAACTTTTTCTTCAGCTTTTGTTTCTTCTGCAACTTTAGCTTTCTTAGTTGATTTTTTTGTTTTCTTTTCTTCTTTAACTTCACTTGCTGCAGCTTGATCTTTCAATCTTACCGGTTTACCTTTATATGTTCCGCAAGCTGTGCAAACTGTGTGAGCCAAAACTGCTTGACCGCAATTCGGGCAAGTTGTTAAAGTCGGCTTTGTAGCCTTCCAATTTGATCTTCTTTTTCCTTGAGCACTATGCCCTGTTCTTTTCTTTGGTACTGCCATTTTCCTTATACCTTTCTTTTTCTACTACTTATATTTTCGGGTTAATTATTTTTCCCTTTTATTCGGATATTCTTGAAAACATCCATTCTACTATCGTGAGGTTTATATTCATCACCAGATACAAATAATCCCTCATTACAATTTATACCACAAATCTTTTTATTTGGTAAAGCTAATATTACAGATTGATACAAAAGGTCATAAACATCAATTTCCTCTGCTCCGTCTAAGTCCGTTACAAACTGTCCGCTAGAGAGTTCCAGTTCGTTTCCGTATTCGTCAAGCAAAGATTTTTTTGCAAAAGTTTCATCAATATCAAAGTTTAAATCATGTAAATATTTATTCAAGCATCTGTCACATTCCAAAGTAATCTTTCCTTCAGCATGTCCTTTTGCTTCAATGAAATCACCCATTGACCTAAATTCTAATTCAGCAGACACATGGCACTCTTCGAGTTCTTTAATGTCGTCTTCAAAATAAAACTCTAAAACTCCTTCGTCTTCAATATCAGCAATACTAACTTTCCACTTCTCATTTTCCATTTTCTGCTCACCTATACATAAGGTTCTTCTTGCAAAACAAGTCCTGCAATCTGAGTCGATACAAAGCAAAGTTTTTTAATAGGGCCCATAGGTTCTTTTTCAACAAGAACCGGAGTCGGACTTTTCATTAGCTGTTTTAATTCTGCATATACTGCCTGCGGATTTTCAAAATACATAACAACAGGTGTAGCAGAACCTTTTAAAAATAAAATTACTGCCATTCTTGTTTTTTGCGGTCCTTGAGGCATATTATTGAATTGTTGAACCATTTTGTTCTCCTTTATTTTTTACATCTGTTATTATAATATAAAATTGAACAAGGGTAAATATATAACCTTGTTCCCTCGCACGCACCGCGTTCATGGCGCGCAGGGCGGAGAGGGTTAGGTTAGGGGGAAAGTGTGAAATACGAAAAAATAAACGAAATACTTAAAAATGACGGTGTTATAGCTTTTGTAACGGATACGGTTTGGGGATTGGGCTGCCTTCCAAACAGTGAAAAAGCTGTAAAAAAGATTTATGAGATTAAACACAGAGAGGCAAAAAAACCACTAATATTGATGAGCTATGACATCTATCCCCTTTTCGATTATGTTTCTCAACCTATAGAAAAAGAAGCACAAAGGTTAATAAAAAAATATTTCCCCGGAGCGCTTACGCTCGTGCTTGATAAATCAAAAAACACGCCTGATTATATGACATCAAACCTTTCGACAGTTGGTATAAGAGTACCTGATAACGAAACCTTCTCAAATATTTGTAAAAATATTGAAGGGCATGTTTTAGCCACAACAAGCGCAAATATCTCAGGCGAACCTCCTGCTCTCACCTATGAAGAAGCTATCAAATATATTGGAGACAAAGTAGATTTAGTAATTGAAAATAACGGCGAAAAAGCTCAAGGCAGAGCCTCAACTGTCGCAGGTTTCAAGGACGGTAAAACAATAATCTATAGACAAGGTGAAATTGATTTAATCTAAATTTATATAATTCAATAATTTTTCTTCTAACGATTCAATCTTGTTACACATCTTATTAGCATATTCGTTTAAAAGACCTAATAAAAAAATTTTTTCGTGTCTTGCAACTATTAAGTTTTCCTGTTCTAATAATTCAAGTATAACGGATATTGATCTTATATCAACAGCTACTAAAGCTGTTTTTTCAAAATTATCAATTATTTGATTATATTTTTTATTCATAAGATTTTCCTATTTTTGCAAATACATGAATATTTTATACTAACATATGTTTGTGTCAAGCATATTTTTTTGGCAAATAAAGGCGCAGATGGTATAACCATCTGCGCCTTTTACTTAAACCTATTTTCTCTAACCCTCTAATATTTTTCTAATTAATTCATTTACTGTCTTTGGATTAGCTCTGCCTTTTGTTTCCTTCATAACTTGACCGACAAAGAAACCAAGAAGATTTGTTTTACCGTTTCTATAAGACTCAATCTCTGCGGGATGAGAATTTACAACCTTTTCAACAATTTCCTTAATTGCACCTTCATCTGATATTTGGCTTAATCCTTTCTTCTCAACAATCGCTGATGCTTTTTCTCCGTTAACAATCATTTCTTCAACAAGGATTTGCTTACCGATATTGTTTGAAATTGTTCCTTTTTCGATTAAAGAAATTAATTCAGCCAAGTTTTCAGGAGTCAATTTTGTTTCATTAATCTCAACTTTGTTTTCTTTTAAATAAGCTGCTATTTCACCCATAATGAAGTTAACCGCAGTCTTAGGATTAGCACCAAGTTCGAGAGTCTTATCAAAGAACAAAGCAAGAGGCATTTGTTCAACAATAACGCTTGCATCATATTCGCTAAGTCCTAACCCCATATATCTTTGTCTTTTTGCTTCAGGAAGTTCCGGCATTGTTTTTCTGATATTTTCAACCCATTCTCTTGATATTTCTAAAGGCATCAAATCCGGTTCAGGGAAGTATCTGTAATCGTGAGCATCTTCCTTACCTCTCATTGAGCGAGTTTCTTTAAGGTTATCATCCCAAAGACGTGTTTCTTGAACAACTTCTCCGCCTTCTTCAACGATTTCTATTTGCCTGTCAATTTCATATTCAATGGCTCTTTGTAAAGCTGAAAAACTGTTTACATTTTTAATTTCTGCTCTTGTTCCAAACGTAGTCGAACCCTTCGGCATAATAGAAATATTAGCATCGCATCTCATAGAACCTTCTTCTAAGTTCCCATCACATACACCAAGATAACGAACAATATTTCTAAGTTCTTCCATATAATTTCTTGCTTCTTCACTTGAGCGCATATCGGGTTCAGATACGATTTCAAGTAACGGAGTACCTGCTCTGTTTAAATCCACTAAAGAATAAGTTGCACCATTAATACCTGCAGCACCGACGTGAACAAGTTTACCTGCATCTTCTTCCAAGTGTGCACGAGTAATACCAATTCTTTTACCCTTAACGTTCAACCAGCCGTTTACACAAATAGGCTCGTCGTATTGTGAAATTTGATACCCCTTCGGTAAATCAGGATAAAAATACTGTTTTCTGTCAAATTTGCATCTCGCAGGGATTTCGCAATTAAGTGCAAGACCTAACAAAATACCCATATTTACACATTCTTTATTCAAAACAGGCAATACACCCGGCATGCCTAACGTAATTGCACTTATATGAGAGTTCTGCTCACTACCGAATTCAGTAGAATCCGGTGCAAAAATCTTTGACTTGGTCTTTAATTGAGCATGAACCTCAAGACCTATAACGACTTCATACTTATCTCTTAAATCTGTCATATTAACATCCTCACTTCTTTAATATGATAATAACATAAAAATAATTATTTTATTCTATTACCTTTAATATCAAAAATCGTACCGTTTGGGTTAAATATCAATACATCTCCGTCTACAGCACACTTTATAGTCTTTTTTAAATTATCTTTTGTTTTTTTAGTATTAAAACCTGTTCGTTCATTATTCTTTAGTTCTTCATACTTATTAAAAAGAGCGTCCTCAAAAGCTTTAAAAGTAATTCCGCTTTCAAATCCGTCTAAACCTTTTTTAGTAATTCCATCATACTCAAACCCTGAAACAATATACATATCATTTGATGCCTTAATCGTTTCATCGACCTTTTTTTCTCCGATATTCCAATTTACAATATGCGCTTCTTCTATCGTCGTATTAAGCATTTCTATTGCATAAGATTTCGCTTTTCCGTAAACATCGGCTTGAACTTCATCCATAAGTTTAAAATCCGCATAAGTAAAATGCTTACAATACTCTAATTCATCTTTATATTTTTCTTTAAACTCTTCGTAACTCATTCCGAAGTGCTTTTTTGCCAATTCATCAACATCATATTTTGTTTTTTCAGGTTCTTTACGACTTGTAATTCCATTTGCTTTTTCGATAACACGCACTGCATTATCTTTTAATTTATTTAAAGATTCCATATCCTTAGAAGTACGAGTTCTTATATCTTCTATATCAAAATTTATAAGATTGTCATTGAATTGCCTGTAATATCTGTAATGCCACCTCGGAACAATTACAATATCCTGATATGCTTCACAATTTTGAAATGCTTTATCCAATTCTTGTTCAAAATTATACAATCTTGTTTCTAAGTTATCATAAGTTTTTCGTGTTACTGCATAGCGTTCATCAGAAGTCATCCTATCATTATAAAAATTAACCGCTTTGTCAAAATCTTTATTTGTTGAATTATCCGTTCTTGTACTACTCTTTTCTACTTTTTCACCAGCATTTAGATAGCCAAATTTCTGTTGAGATACGAACTCATCTTTCAAAGATTTATCAAAATTATTAAATTGTTCAGTTAAAAAAGCCGACGGTTTTTGCGGACGATTTTGCGCTGCAGCAGATGTTACTGCAGTAAATGCTGCTGCCACAGCTATTGTTTTTATTGGATTTATCTTTAACATTGTTACTCCATTATGACTTACTAATTTATTTACTTTAAAAACAGTAAATTAAAAATTTGCTACTAAAGATAATATTATAAACTAATATTTTTTAAATGCTCAATTTTAATTTCCGGCTTTATAAGAATTGATATCGCATCTATTCTAAATTTTTTATATTGCGGGTTTTCTTGGAGGTAAATATATAAACCTTGTTTTATATGGTTGTACTTAGTTTTAGTGATTGCTTCTAGAGGATGACCGCAAATATCAGTCTTTCGAGTTTTAACTTCCACAAAAACGAGAGTATCTTTATCAAGAGCTATTATGTCAATCTCACAAAGCTTTGAAAACCTCTTATTCATTTGCAAAATCTTATACCCATTTTTTTCTAAATGAGTTTTGGCAATTTCTTCTCCGTTTTTACCTAAAGATATATTTGACATATACCCCTAATTTTCCCTTCTAATTTACCCCTAATAAAAAAACTAAGCTCAAGGGCTTAGCTTATTTATGAATCTATACATTATTTTAAATGGAGCGGGAGACGAGGCTCGAACTCGCGACATCCTCCTTGGCAAGGAGGCATTCTACCACTGAATTACCCCCGCTCAGTATATTTTTATAATACATGCTCATTATTTCTTGTCAAGCAATAATTATTAATCCATGTCTGAAATCTTAATATATGCTTTAAATATTTTATTTTTTTTCCAATGGGTATACAGTTGTTAAATTTTTGACATTAACTTTATGTGAAGTTAATAATTCAAATGAATCTTTTAAATCACTTGGAGATGGTGAATAACTTCCCATAACGGTTAATTCTTTGTAATAAATCTCATTATTAGGATAACCTGAATTTTTTGGAGTACTTGAAAAGACAAGAATTTTTCCGCCTTTCCTTACAACTTTTAATGCTACATCTAACGCCTTGTCAGCACCTGAAGTCATAAAGACGGCATCTATACCTCCATATTTACCCCCGCTTTTTTCTTGTAATATTTTATCAAAATTTTCTAAATCTCTTGAATTATACGATTCAATTCCCATACTACTTGCAAGCTCAATTCTATCTTCAATAAGGTCGCATCCGTAAACCTTGTATCCCATAGCCTTAATACCTTCACCCATCAAAAGACCGATAGAGCCTAAACCTACAACAAGAACGTTATCCCCCGGAATCAAACCGCATCTTTTAATTGCTCTGACACAACACCCCAAAGGTTCATAGAAAGATATCTCTTCGTCTGTCATATCTTCAGGCACAAGATGCGCAACATTTTTTAAATGTTCTTCCGAAACGTAAACTCTTTCGCTAAATCCACCGGGG
>CACYKP010000007.1 GCA_902775025.1 uncultured bacterium
AGTCTGTAACCTTTTTTAGGTCTTTGTTTGTAAACGATTATTTTCTTAGCGCGATCTGTTTTAAGGATAGTACCTTCAACTTTAGCATTATCAACGTATGGTTGACCAACTTTTGATTTTTTGCCGTTAACAATCATAACAACTTTATCAAAAACAACCTTAGCATCTTTTTCTTCGCCTAATAATTCAACGTCAACATAACGTCCTTCTTCAACTTGGTATTGTTTACCACCTGTTTCGACTATTGCGTACATTGCATTTTCCTTTCTTTTTAAGGGATTGTAGAGGTTATATACCTGCTTTAGACACAATCAACCTATCTAATACTATTTATACTACTTAAATTTAACACAAGCATATTTTAACTGTCAATAATAAAACTATAAAAAGTTTACATTATATAAACAACTAAACTGCTCCTATTTGCGCCTTAACTTCTTTTCTTTTAACCTTGTTTGTAGTGGTTCTTGGAAGAGTTTCGCGTCTTATTATTATATTTGTAGGACGTTTATAAGGAGTCAATCTTTGGAGAAGTTCTTTTATGTCTGCCCTTACAATTGTTTCTATTTCAGCATCGGTTTTTTCTTCGTACAAATAAGGTTTTGGTACGACTACCGCAACAACTTCTTCTGTACCGTCTTTAGCACCGAAAGTTCTTTCTGCACCGAACACACAAACTTCAGCAAGGTATTCACTTTTTTCAAGAACAGATTCAACTTCTTCCGGCAGAACTTTTTTACCGCCTGAAAGAACAATCATATTCTTGATTCTTCCTGTTATATAAATATAGCCGTCATCACCAATCTTTGCAACGTCTCCGGTGTGGAACCAACCGTCCGGTTCAAGAACAGAAGCCGTTAGTTCAGGTTGATTATGATATCCTTTCATAACAGATGGACCTTTCACGAGTAGCTCCCCAGTTTTTGGATCTGTTTTATATTTCCAGCTCTTATATGGTTTTCCGATTGAGGCATAGTCGTTAATTTTGTCAGTATTTAACGCAACAACAGGACTTGTTTCTGTTAAACCATACCCTTGGCAAACTTTGATACCAATCCTATTAAAGAATATAGCAACATTAACATCCATCGGTGCACCACCTGATAAAATACCCCAGAATTTTCCGCCAAATTGTCTGTGGAGGTCTCTGAATAAGAATTTTTTAATTTTGCCAAATCCTAAGAATTTAGCTATATAGTGATATTTAATATCAAACCACCATTTGCCAAGCGGTGTATATTTATTTATGCATTCAGCTTCAAGAGTAGTTTTTAGAAGTTTCATAAAAGCAGGAACCATTATCATGAATTCAATTTCTTTATCCCTCATCATCTTTAAGATATCTTTCGGCTTAAGACTCTTTGTATAATATATTGAGTAACCAAAATTTAGGAATGATGAGAAGCCTACTGTCATTTCAAACATGTGATTCATCGGAAGTATTGATAAGATTGAAACACGTCTGTTATCAGGCAGGATTTTATCAAACGCATCTTTGGTAATTATAAGCTGGGAAGTAATATTACCAAATGTGATTTCAACTCCTTTAGGTGCGCCTGTTGTACCTGATGTGTAAATAATGAAAGCAACTGCTTTTCCGCTTCTTACTCTCCATTTTGAGTCATAAATATCAGGTAATTCATAGATATTTTTTATACCGTCTGCTTGGAATTTATCATCCATAACTAAAATTGTTTTTAGAGAAGGAATTTCATCTCTTAATTGATAAGCTTTGTCAATGTATGTTTTAGAAACCAATATTACAGTCGGTTCACTATCTAGAAGAATAGATTTTAATTCATATATGGTAAGCTTGTTATCTAAAGGAACTGTAATAGTGCCTGCAAGAACTGATGCAAAAACGCATGCTCCGTATTCGGGTTTTGATTCCGATAAGATTGCCAATCTTTCACCTTTTACAACACCTAATTCTTCAATCAGGTATCTTGCAAGCTTTCTTGATAAAAGGCCTAGACCTTTATAAGTCAACTCTCTCCAACCGTATTTACTTCTCATACCAAGAGCTACACGACCTTCATACTCTGATGATTTATTCGCTAAAATTGATAATAAATGTTTGCTTCTTGACTCCATATAAACCTCTTATTCCTAACGGGATACCAGCTTTCCCTCTTTACTTAACATTCAATTCTAACATTAAAAAAGTTGTTGTCAAAGAATTTGTAAAAATACATTACAACTTTTCGGCTCTGTCTGCAATAAATGTGGAGATTAATGGTATTAAAATATAATAAATTGTACCCAATATCAAAAAAGGTTTCGCTATTTTTATTCCTTGGATTTGTTTTGCTAAATTTTTATCTTTTGTGTTTATTTTTTTGTATTTATCTATAAATCTTTCAGTAGGTTTATCGAGGAGTTTATCTATTGTGTATCCTCCGGCGATACTTAAACCTGTTGATATTCCTGCATTATATATCAAAGCTTTTTTTCGTTTATCTTCAATTTTTTTACTTGAATTTGCCTGATGCATGAAAACGAGCGTTGCTAAAGTGTCAGTTATTGCATTTATATGCATTGGGAAATTAGATTCTTTGAATCTGTTAGAAAATTTTTTCATTCCTTCTTTATCTAAAATGCTTCCGATTCCTTTAGCAATGTTATCTGTCGGCTTTCTTTTAAAAGAGATATTTTTGTCTTTGTCTTTTTCTTTTTTGTTTGAAGAAAGTGCATTAACTATGTACGGCATTCCGCCTGCTGTCATAATTGCTTTTGGTATTGCAACAAATGAAGCAATTCCAAGTTTAAAAAGCTGCGTTGCAAAAATGTAACCTTTGGAATTTGTTAGTTCTTTACCGCTATCTTTTAGGGCATTTATTGTATCTTTTTTTAAGTATTTTTCCGGTGTTTTGTCTATTTTTTGTATTGATTTTGCAAGCGGTACTGATAATAATAACATTAATCCTAAGTTTATAAAACTTGATGTTATTGATTTTGCAGCCGCAATTTTCTTATTTTCTTTATTTGTTTTCGGGGTGCACATAATAGATAAAGGTCTGATTGCTGAGAATGCAACTGTTGCTGATGCACCAAAAAGCGCACCGTTTGAAGAAGCTAATTCAAGCCCTTTTTTTACGGCTTTATTTGTATATATATTTTTGAATGAGATATCCCTTTGTAATTTATTACTATTATAATTTACTTTCATCTTTGTTTATAAGATAACATATAATAATTGGTAAATAAATAATAGCGAGTAAATAGTATGATTAAAAATAATAAAAAAACAGAGAGCTTTTTATTTATATTAATCTATATATTTCTTTTTACTTTGGCTTTTATAAGGCATGATAGTATAATAGCTTTAATCTCTGCGTTTTGCGGTATAACATATACTATTCTTGCTGGGAAAGGTGTTCCTATATGTTATCCTATAGGGGCAACTGGCTCTTGTTTTTATGCATATCTTTCTTTTGCAAGCAATTTGTGGGGAAACTTGATTTTGTATGTTTGCTATTATATTCCGATGCAGATATTAGGATTCTTTCAATGGAATAAAAATTTAAAATCAGATAAGTATGAAATAGTAAAAACTGTATTAACAAATAAAGAGCGTGTAATTTTATTCTTTATTTCAACACTAATCACAATAATAACTATATTTGTTCTTGCGCATTTTGGGGATAAAAACCCTATTATAGACGGAATTACTACAGTATTTTCAATACTGGGCATGTACCTGACGGTAAAAAGAGTTCTTGAACAGTGGATTGTTTGGATGCTTGTAAACGGTTTATCTTTCTTGATGTGGCTTGATATTGCTCTAAAAGGAGAAAGAGTATACTCAACTGTTTTTATGTGGCTTGTATATTTTATTTTAGCTATTTATTTCTTTATAAATTGGAAGAAAGAACTAAAAGCACAACAAAAAGAATAAAAGCAAAGAATTCAAGAATTCGTGAAGTATATATTTACCCTTACTCAAATAATTCATAAATTCTTTTACGAATATCTTTTTCTTCCATTTCTTCTGTAATTTTATTTAAGTCTAAAGTCATTTGAAAGTATTCTGCTGCCAGTGCTTTATCACCGATTATTTGATAAGCTCTGCCTAAATTAAAATATGCAAGAGTGTAATTGGGGTTGATTTCAATAGCATTTTTAAAATATTCAATTGATGCCTTGGGATCGCCGATTCCGTCAAGATAAACTACACCAAGATTATTTTGTGCAATTTCAAAATTAGGATTAATCTCGATTGATTTATGAAAAGCAACGATTGCTTCTTCTAAATAATCTTTTTCCCAAAGTGCTAAACCTGCTTTTGCATAACTTAAATAGTTCTCAGGCTCTACGGAAATTGCATCGCAGTAGGTTTTGATTGCTTTGTCTAAATCATTTTGAGCCATGTACATGTCGCCTAAGGAAAGTTGAATGTCAACATTATTCGGATCAAGAACGATACCTGCATTGAATGTAGCTTCTGCGGCTTCATAATTTTCTTTTATCTCTGCATAAATCGCACCTAATGCGTGGCATACGATAGCAGTCCATTCAGCATCAGGATTTAGCCTTATAGCTTCTTGATAATATTCAATTGCATCATCATAAAGTTCAGCTTTTATGTACGCATAAGCAAGTGAATTGTTATAGTATGGATTTTCAGGGTCAAGCGTTTGTGCAAGCTTAAATGCACTAACGGCATGAATTTTATCAGATTTGTTTAAGTATAAATGACCAAGTTCATAATAAATTTTGTCCAAATCTATGCCGAATTCAAGTAATGAATTGTAGTAATCAATAGTTTCATCAACTTTATCTGGGAAGTAAGTTTGATTAATTGTTGCGAGCTTAATAAGAATTTCTCTGTTTGATGGACTTAGTTCGTGTGCCTTTTTGAAAAACTCCATGCTTGCATCAATGTTGTTGCATTCTAAAGATAAATCTCCCATTTTTTGATAGAACAAATTACCTTGCGAAGTCTTTTCCAAACCTTTAGAATACGCTTCCAATGCCGATGGGAATAACTTCATTTTTTCAAATGTTTCACCAAGAGTCTTATATGAAAAAACGGAAAAATCATTCGCAAGGAATTTGCAAAACATTTTTATTGAGGGGCAGTCCCACATTATCATCATGCTGCCCGATAGCAGGTAGTATAAAAACTTAACAGTATCTTTTATTGATGAATTATGATTTTTTATTTTTGAAAACAATAATTTTGACATAAATAAACGAGGGCGTGCTGAATTCTTACCTGAATTTGATATTGCCAGCTTGAATTCTTTTTCTGCTTCTTCATAATCACCGTTTAGGCATAAAAAGTACCCCGAGTAAATATGTGCATTTGCATTCTTTGGTTCAAGACTTAAAGCAGTTTTACATTGTTCTAATGCTCCGTCTACTGTAATTTGACCTTTTAGTAATAATAAACTTGCTAATCTGTAATATGATTCAGACATTGCAGGATCTGCTTTTATAGCATCAACATAGCATTCGATTGCTTTTTCTAAATCTGTCTCCTGTTGTCTTATTAAATAATTTTCGTGAGCAGAGCGTGCTTCTTCAAGTAAACTCTTTGCATTAACGCTATGAGCATTAATAGGGGTAAGTAATGTATCTGTCATAATCTCTCCAACCAAATATGATTATATTATTCTATTCGGTCTAAAGAATAAAAACTTTAACTAAAATTTTAGCAAATCATCCATATATATTATTTTTGTTAAGAATTGTAAAATTTTATATAAATTTTGCAAATTATTTTAATAAAAATACTTTATATATATGTAAGTATTTAGTGTGTAAAGGTTTAATATGTCAACAGGTATTGTAACAGCAATAGTACCAACAGTTGTATCCGGCGGAGCATTTGCAACAAATAGGGTAAGAAAAGCTTGTCAGGCAAATGATGCTCTTCAAACGACTATGAATTCCGTTGTAGCGTCAGGACAAATTGAAAGAGCCGCAGAATGTTCTGCAAATATTGCAAAAGAAACAGAGGGCGGATTATCTAATGTGGTGCTAAGTGCTAAAGAACAAATTGAAAAAGTTTCTGCAGCGGAGGGTAAGCAAATCGGAAGTTTTGCAAAACGTTTTTCAAGTTTTTTTAACGGTTTTAAAGAATTTGCAAAGTTTGTAGGTGATAATGTAAATAAGTTTATAATATTAACAAGTTTGTTTAAAGTTGCAAAATCTGATGACAAGTTAAGAGACGGCATTATTGAAGGTGCATCTGTAACAGGAATGCTGGCTGTCGCAGAACCTTCTTATAAAAGATTTGTCGGAATGTCTACTTATGAAAGAAAAAATGGTGAATTAATAGTTAATAAACATACGGGGTTATACAAAAAATACTTGCCTTTTGCTGAAAAAGCCGAAGAAGCGATAAATGACTATTGTAAAACTAAAAAGTTATTGGGAATGTCATTAGAACATGCTCCCAAAATTGCAAAAGGTATAGGTCTGGTAGCATCTTCAATGCTGGGATATTATACTTTTGGGAAGGCAGCAGAATATGCTTGTGATAAAATACTTCCTGCAAAACAAAAGGCATAGTTACTGTTGTTGAGAAATTTTTCCATGTTCCTTGTATAAAACCTGCCAATTTGTTTGAGACCGCCTGTGGTTATCAATGGTTGCTTCTAATGATGCATTTATTGCATAATAAACCAATGGGATAGATATAGATAATGTTAAAATTGCTATAACTATGTGTCTGATTAGATTTTGAATGACTCTAAATCTTCTTTTTGTTATTGATATATCATCTTGTTGTCGTAAAATATCGTTAATTAAATTCTTTCTTTCTTTTACTGTAAGGTGTTCAATAAAATCAACATTTTGGGGGTCAATATATATGACATATTTTGAATATTTAACGTTTCCGTCAAGAAAATCTAAACTGTCATTATAATCTTTTAGTTCTTGAGTTAACGGACGTTCAGAGATATTCCCTTGTGATAAATTTTCAATAGGTTCTCCGTTGTCTTCTATATCTTTCGGTTTTGTTTCTTCAGTGTATATATCTGTTTTTCCTGCTTTTTTATTTAATTTAGCTTTGTATTTTTTTATGAAATTGTCGTCAAAACTTTTATTAACTGTAATTTCTTCTTTAGATGCCGTTTTTTCTTCTTTGATATTTTCCGCTGCAGGTGTGTTTTCTGTTAATGGCTCTGTTTGTTCAGGAGCTATTGTATTTTCAATCTGTGTTACGGAATTATTTTCTTGAGGCAGAACATTTTCAACCGGAGTTGTTTCTTCAAATAAAGTAGAGTCATCATTGATATTTATCGGAGATTTTTGTGAAGTATTAGGGATATTCCCCGTCAACTGCTGAGAAAGTTGTTCAATCATATCATCGGAAATATCGTCATTAAGTGCTGCTAATTCAGCTATATCTGAGGAATCATTATTGTTACGAAAACTGTTTGTCATTAAATCTCTCTTTTTTTTATTTGTATTATAATCATTATATATTAGTTTTATATGTTAAGCAATCATAAGAGAAGATGATATGGATGTAGATTTAAACGAATTAAAGGAGCATATTAAAAATTTATCAAATGCCAAAATCCTTGTAATTGGTGATTTGGCTTTAGATGAGATGGTATATGGTGATACGGAAAGAATATCAAGAGAAGCGCCGGTGTTGATTCTTCAGCATACGCATACTAATTATATATTAGGAGGTGCTTCAAACGCAGCACACAATGTTTCTGCAATAAACGGAGGAAAAGTTAGTGTAGTAGGTGTTATCGGGGATGACTATCAAGCTATCGATTTAAAACAAGCATTTAAAGAGGCAAATATAAATTGTGATAATTTGATTGTTGACAAAACTCGAAAAACTATTACTAAAACCAGAATCTCAGGCTCTTGCTCTCAATCCGTAACTCAGCAAATTGTAAGAATAGACAGACAGACCAATGCGCCTATATCAAAAGATACTGAAGATAAAATGATTAACGTAATCACAAAACTGATTCCATCGCATGATGCGATTATTTTGTCAGACTATCATATAGGAACTTTGACCGATAAAATTATAGAAACTGTAATAAATACAGCAAAATTATACGATAAAGTTGTGGTTGTTGATGCGCAAAAAGATTTACATAGATATAAAGGGGTAACCTCTATGACACCAAATCTTCCTGATACGCAAAAGCATGTTGGATTCTATTTGAAAAACAAGGCAGACTATTTGCTTGCAGGAAGCAAACTTATAAAAGAAACCGGTGCTCCTGCCGTTTTAATAACCTGCGGTTCTGAGGGAATGGTAGTAGTAACTAAAAACGGTACATATACTCATATTCCTGTGTTCAATAAATCAAAAGTATTTGATGTAACAGGTGCAGGTGATACCGTTACTGCAACTTATACATTAGCATTGGCTACAGGCGCCGAACCCGTATATGCTGCTATAATTGGTAATATTGCAGCTGGTATTGTAATTAAGCAATATGGTTGTGCAACTACTTCTATCGATGAAATATTAAAATCGATGCCAACTAAAATATATGTAGAAAATTAAAATATGGAGTTTTATTATGAAAAATCTTTTTGGAAAACTAAATATTGTTGATTTAATAATAATTCTAGGTGTAATAATTGCTTTGCTTGTCGGTTATGCAACAATGAAACATTTCAGACAAACAGCCGATAAACAAATAGAGGCAACTTCTGATATCACATTTCAAGTTTTTCTTAGGGGTGTTACAGTAACAGGGGAAGAGTTTCCTGTAAAAATAAATGATAAAACGTTTATTACAATAAGAAATGTTCCTTATACAGAATTAAAAGTTTTGGATGTAACTTCAACACCCCGTCAAACTGCTATATCTACCGCAAAATCAGATAAACAATATATACTTGTTAATGATCCGTCTCAACCTGCAATTTTTGATGCAATAATCACAATCTCCGATACGGCAAAAATAACTAAGGATGGTGCTGTAGTCGGCGGTAACAAGATTAAGATGGGATTACCTGTAACTTTAGAAGGTGAGAATTATAAATTTAACGGAACTATATCAGATGTTCGTGTAATATCTGATGTAAAGGTTGAAGACTCCGGTGAGAACAAAGAAATAGGTTAGGTTAATTATTGTGCTTATAAATAGCATTTTGAATAATATACAATCAATATTTAAAAATGTGTATGAAAAGAGTTTTGTATTACAAAAAATCGATTGGTTAATCGGAATAAATATATTTTTAGTAATATTTTCTTCAATTTACGCAAGTTCCGATAACATAGGGTATTTTGCTCTTTTTGCAATATTGCTGACAATAGTGAAATTGTTTACAAAAACGGGTGAACATTTTGAGTTTAATTTAGCTGATAAATTTTTACTTATATATTTACTATTTGTTATTGTTAGCGTAGCTGGCTCATCTCTTTTTTATTTAAGTTTAAAAGGATTTTTTAAGACACTTACATATTTAGGTTTCTATGTATCTGTGGTTCATTATTTAAAAGATAATATGGATAAAATTAAGTGGATATTTTTGTCATTTGCGCTATGTTCATGTTATGAAATGGTATTCGCTTTTCTACAAAATTCTGGAGCAGTAGAGGAAATATCAGGTTGGCAAGATATGAGCCATCTTAATCCGGAAGAAGTTATGACAAGGGTTTACGGAACATTAAAACCATATAATCCGAACCTTTTCGGCGGGTACATGCTATCTATAATACCTGCATTTATTACGCTTCCTTTTATAAATAAAAAACTTACAATATTTGCATTAATATTTGGCGGACTGTCTTGCGTAAGTCTTGTTTTAACAGGGTGTAGAGGAGCATATATAGGACTGTTTTTTGAACTGTTAATATTATTTTTTGTGGTTTACAGATTCTTGCAGCCTCAATTAAAGAAATTATTTATTACAATATCAGGTGTAGTTACAGTATTTATATCATTGATTATTGTGTCAACGGCATCGCTTAGAGCGAGAATTTTTTCTATATTTGCAATGAGAAGTGATAGTTCTAATTCTTTTAGATTTAATGTATATCACTCCTGTATAAATATGTTTAAAGATAATTGGTTTAGAGAAATATATGGATTATATATGAAAACGGGATTTGATGCTTTGAGTGCATATAATATTTACCTTGAAACGGCGGTAGAGAGCGGAGTATTTGCACTATTAGCTTTTTTAGGATTCATAGGTATAAATATATTTAAAGCATTTAGATTTGTTTTATCTAATAAAATAACTGATGCAGTTTTTATTTTGGCTGCTCTTTTATCAATTATCGGAATGCTGACTCACGGAATTGTTGACACAGTTTTCTTTCGTCCTCAAATCCAATTTACATTCTGGATTATGGTTGGTATAATTGGGGTAAGTCTAAGAGATAAATAAACTAAAGGAGTGTGTAATGGTTCATATAATCGGTGATATTGGTACGTTTCAAAAATGTTCAGCATTAAAAATTCAGATGCTGAGTTGTATGGAAAAAGAAACAAAATTTGTTCAAAAAGATATTTTTAATTCCGAATGTATTCAAAGAAGGATAGATGAAGCAGCTAAAGTAAGAGCAAAATTAGAAGAAGAAATTGCAAAAAGAGATGAGAATATTAAAAAAATAAATTTTTTGGGTTAAGTAAATCTTATGGTGCAGGAAAGAATTAATTTTTTAAGAGAAGAACTGAATAAATATTCATACAATTATTATGTACTAGATAATCCGCTTATTAGCGACTTTGAGTATGATAAGTTGTACAAAGAACTTGAAGAATTGGAAAAAGCCAATCCTCTTTTTATAACTCCCGATAGTCCTACTCAAAGAGTTGGTGGGATAAGTACCGGTTTTAAGGAAGTCAGACATAAATACCGCCTGTATTCTCTTGATAACACTTACAATTATGATGAACTTAGAAAATGGTACGAAAAAATAACAAATGAGTTTGGGAATAATGTAGAGCTTGTTTGTGAACTTAAAATTGACGGTTTAGCTATTGCACTAGCCTATAAAAACGGTTCTTTTGTTCACGGTGCAACAAGAGGGAATGGTATTGTAGGAGAAGAGATTACACAAAATCTTAGAACAATAAAAGCTATACCTTTAAAGCTTTTTGAAGATGCCGATGTTGAAGTTAGAGGTGAAATATATATGCCGAAAACTTCTTTTGAAAAACTGAATGAAGAAAATCTCGCTAACGGTGAAAAACCTTTCGCGAATCCAAGAAATGCCGCAGCAGGCTCTTTAAGACAATTAGATAGCTCTATTACTGCTAAACGTGATTTATCTATGTTTACTTATACTCCGATTATCGAGCGTGCAAAAAAACAGCCAAAAACACACTATGAAGGTATTCAATACGTTAAAGAGCTTGGTTTTAAGGTTAATCCTAATATTAGACTTGTTAATAATATAGAAGGTGCAATCGAATATTGTAAAGAGTGGGAAACAAAGAGATTTTCCTTAGATTATGCTACTGATGGTGTCGTAATTAAGGTAAATAATATTGCATACCAAAATGAATTAGGTTTTACTTCCAGGGCTCCAAAATGGGCAACTGCTTTTAAGTTTCCGCCGGAGGAGATATCAACGACATTAAGAGAGATTGAATTGGGTGTAGGAAAAACGGGTGCTATTACTCCTGTTGCAGTTCTAGATCCTGTAAATCTAGCAGGCAGCGTTGTATCAAGAGCAAGTTTACATAATTTTGATGAGATTAGAAGGCTTGATGTTAGAATTGGTGATAGAGTGCTAATTAAAAAAGCGGCTGAAATTATACCTAAGGTTATTAAGGTTTGTGATTCACCCGAGCATGAAAATTTACCTATTTATCAAGTTCAAAGGGAATGCCCGTCTTGCGGTGAGCCGATTAGTGAAGTGGAAGGCGAGGTTAATCTTTATTGCTTAAATCAAAAATGTCCTGCAGTTCTAAGGGCAAAATTGGAATATTGGGTATCAAAAGAAGCAATGGATATTGATTCAGTAGGACCTTCAGTTATAGAAAAACTTTATAATTTAGGACTTGTAAAATCACCGATAGATTTTTACAGATTAACTGTAGATGATTTTCTAAAACTTGATTTAGTTAAGGAAAAATCTGCAAACAATATGTATAATGCAATACAAGAATCAAAGAGTAAACCGTTATCTAAGTTCATTACTGCATTATCAATCAGAAATGTCGGTAAAGAAACGGCTGAATTATTGGTTAATGAGCTTCCAACACTAGAAGATTTTAAGAATGCAGAGATTGAAAAATTAGCAGAAATTGATGGAATTGGTGAAAAAATTGCAAAAAATATTTATGAATTTTTCCATAATGAGCATAACCTTCAAACCCTTGAAGAATTTAAACAATTTGGTTTTGAATTTAACAATTCAGCACAAATTAAAACTGATGAACTTGCAGGAAAAACATTTGTTTTAACAGGAACTTTACAATCAATGACAAGAGATGAAGCTGGTGATATAATAAAATCGAAGGGTGGTAAAACATCGTCTTCCGTATCCAAAAAGACTTCATTTGTAATAGCCGGAGAAAACGCAGGTTCAAAATTAGACAAAGCATTATCTTTAGGTGTTATAATATTGAATGAAGATGAATTCAAAAAAATGGCAGGAATAGAATAGGTTAGAAAATGAAAAAAAGTTTTAATGTTATACAGATTAACGGGTTTAGAGGAATATTGTATTTAGCATTTATAGGTGTATGCTTGGCTGCAGGTTTTGGCTGGTTTCCCGGATGGCTGTGTATGAAGCTATGGAATCTTGCTTCTGCTAAACTACTTCAAATTCCTGCAATTGGAATTTTTCAAGGAATTCTTTTATGGGGAATTATTGCGGGGGCATATTTTACATTCAGAAAAAACAAACTTGTTGTTTGCATGAAGGCTTCAGAAGGTCTTAGTGAAGAAGAATTAAAAGCTATTTTTGCTGATATGAAAAGAACTGTTCAAGATGATACTTTTATGCAAAGCATGATAAAAGCTCGCAGAGCAGAATTAAAAATAAATAATTTTGCAAACACTGATATCCCAAAAGCTGATATAAATAAAGATAAAGAAAAAATAGAAACTAAATAGGTATAAAATGCCGAGTGTATCGAGAATAAGCAAATCACCAATCACAAAATATCTTAAAGCAAATAAATACCGTGTTGAAAAAAGTGCTGGGCGTAAGCGTGATATGTATTTTTATGGTGAAAATGGCGATTATTTAGGAACAATGACTGTACACCCCAAAGGTTTTAACGAAGTTGAAGTTTCAAAGCTTATATTTAAAGAAAAATTAAAGCCTATTTTTAAAGAATATACTCAAATCAAAAACAAAATGGGTACTTTCTGGAGTATGAAAGATAAAAATATAGATGAATATTTGCCAATTGGTTCAACTACAACAAGAGTTACAATAGATTTACAAAACAAAACTCAAACAAAAATGATTATAGAACGTGAGCTGGAACAAGAACCAAAATTGATACAAGATGTGTACGAAAAATATAATACAAAAGTCTATGAACTTGAAGGTCAAAAATTTAACTATAAAATAAAATCTATAACAGAAGAAACAAAACCTTATAAATGGAATAAGTGGCATAAATATAACGTTTATGTCTAAGGGAGATGAAAAATGAAAGTATCGCCAATCGCAAGATATTTAGTTGAAAACAAAGTCAAAGCATTTAAAACTTCCGAAAAAGGAGTTGTAGAATTTAGAAATGCCGAAAATAAGTTATTTGGCAGACTAATAAAAGGTGAAGCCGAATTAGGACAATACAGGTTTGTAAGTGTTGACTTATTCAAGCCCGATGATGGCAAATTATTTATGACAAAAAGAACTGAAATTGAAAAAACTTACAGATATTTTCTAAATGAGCACCGATTTATGCCTGTAAGAATAGAAATTGAAAATAAATTATTTGATTTTGAACACAATACACTAGAAGAACATAAATTAACAAAAGGTTTAAAGTCTGATTTATATATAGAAAAGTTACAGGAGTCAGATGAATTAAAACAAGAACGAAAAAAACTAGGGGAGTGCATTCCTGACGATTACCCTATGTATAAAATAAATAAATCGTTCAAATATGAGTTTAAAGCATCAATGTACAACCCTAAAAGAAAAATTGACCCTAATAAATAAATAGCAAAGGAATAAAAATGATGAAAGTCTCACCCATAGCAGAATATTTAAGAGTAAATAAAGCTATTCCAAAACAAGATAAATACGGTTGCCATTTTATAAGCCCTGAAGGTTTGTATTTAGGTCGTCTGACTAAATCTGTTGTTAATAATTATAAAGTGGTAACATTAGAAACTTTTGGCGAAGGATTAAAGAAGATGTACACAAAGTCTGTTGCTTACGGTCAACAATATGTATATATAAAAAATCCGTCATCACCTCTCGGAATTAGTTTGACTCCCATAAAAACCTATATGAGAAAAGTTTTTGTAGATTTTATTGAGAGCAAAAATACTATTGAAGATACAGAAAAAACTCTTGCAAATAAACTTGATTTAATTGCGATAGATGAGAATACAAACGTTGGTTTATATGATATAAAATCACCATTTTTGTATAAAACAAAACTTACTAATTATCAAAGTAACAAATTAAAAAAGCCTTTGTTTGTATATAAAGAAAATTAATTATGTAAAAAAGGCGGGCAACCATTATGGTTGCCCGCCTTTTTATCTCTTTTAAATAACAATTATTCTTCTTCAGAAGCTTCTTCTTCTACTTCCTCTTGAGCTAAATCTTCTTCATCATATGCTTGTTGATTCATTTCTTCTTCAATTTCTTCTTGAATTTCATCAGAATCAACTGCTCTTTCATCTTCTGCATCATCAATTTCATAGTCTTGCGAAGAGCCTTTCTGACTTACCCCTGCAGCTTCTTCTTGTTCCATTTGAGAAACAGATTTAATATCAATTTTCCAACCTGTTAATCTGTGAGCGAGTCTAACGTTTTGACCTTCACGACCGATAGCTAAAGATAGTTGGTCATCAGGAACAACTACCAAAGCATCTTTTTGGTCTTCACCATCTGTCATAATATCGACTGAAACAACTCTAGCCGGTGATATAGCATTAACGATGTATTCTACTGGATCTTCAGACCAACGAACGATATCGATTTTTTCGTTCTTTAATTCGCCAACTATTGTTTGAATTCTGCTTCCTCTAGGTCCTATACAAGCACCTACGGAGTCAACTTCAGGATCATTTGACCAAACTGCAATTTTTGTTCTAAATCCTGCTTCACGAGAAATTGATTTAATTTCAACTATTCCGTCTTCAATTTCAGGAACCTCTAATTCAAATAATTCTCTAACAATTTCAGGGTGTGCGTGTGAAACAATAACTTGAGGAAGTCTGTTTGTTTCTTTTACGTTTAGAACGAATACTCTGATTCTGTTCCCCGGTTTATAGTATTCTCTTGGTATTTGTTCTCTTTGAGGCATAATAGCATCAGTTTTTCCGATGTTAACTATTACGTTTCTGTTTTCAACTCTTTGAATAATACCTGTTGTAAGAGTACCTTTCTTTTCTAAAAATTCGTTAAGAATATTATTTCTTTCTGCATCTCTAATTCTTTGAGTGATAACTTGTTTAGCTGATTGAGCTGCAATTCTTCCGAACTGTTCAGGAGTAACTTCAATTTTTACTTCGTCATCAACTTCAACTTCATCATCAATTTCTTGAGCATCTTCTAAAGAGATTTCCATATCCGGATCTTCTACGTTTTTAACAACCGTCTTTGTCGAAAAAACGCCGATTTCACCTGTTTGTTCATCAAAAATAGCTTCAATGTTAGCAGCTTCTTTAACGTGCATGTGTTTTTTGTATGCTGCAACAAGAGCATCGCATAGAGAAGATATAATAACATCTTTGGATATTCCTCTTTCTCTTTCAAGCTCCTCGCAAGCTTCAAATAATGCTGTTCCGATTTTAATCATGTTTATTCTCCTTTAATCAATATATAATTTTGCTGACTGTATATTATCTTTTGGAATTTTTAATTCAATACCGTCTTCGAATCGTAAGAATGTTAGTCCGAAGTTGTCGTCCCAATCTATTATTTCACCTTTAAAAATCTTTTCCGTTTCACCTTCTAACGGTTCTTTTAGTTTTAGGCTTATTCTTCTGCCTTGAAAATAAACGAATTCTTTATTGGATTTGAATTTCCTTTCTAACCCGGGAGATGAAACTTCAAGATAGTATTTAACAGGAATCAGTTCATCTAAGAAGTCATTAAGAGAACGTGTCACGTTTTCACAATCATCTAGCGTAACATCTTTTTCTTTGGAATAAAGATAAATTCTTAAAAACCATCGATGGTTTTCTTTTATGAATTCTATCTCTATTGGAATATACCCATACCTCATCGCTGTATTTTCAATAAGCGGTGTAATTTTTTCGAGTACTTCGTGCCTGTTAATTTCCTGTTTCATAAGCCTCCATTTTTAGGTCGCGGGGACGATTAGATATTTACCCCTTGCCCCTTAATAAAAAAAGAACGGGTAACAAATGACCGTTCTTTTTTTAAGAAACTATTCACACAAAGATTATAGCAAAGATTATTTTTAAAGTAAAGCGAACAAGGTTAAAACTATATTTATAAAATCACGTTATATTTGTGTTAAGACGACGTATTGTAAAGAATTGTTACAATTTATCAAAAAAAGCTAAAGTTTTTAAAAAATATGCCGATATATATTTTGTAAGAAAAAAGAAGGTTCACAGAAAGGAGTATTTTATGTACGGAATGTGGCCGGGATGTTACAGTTTCAGAGAAGAATTAAGCTTATTTGCTCTCTGGCTTAAAGAACAAACAGAAGCGTTTGTATTAAAAATTTATGAACTGGACAGAATGATTAATTCATAATTCTGTTAATAGTTCAAATATAGCACGGTAAGTATATTAATAAAGATTTATATTTCTCTCTTTCTCTTAAATAATAATATTTAAACACCTTTTAACTAAAAGGTGTTTTTTTTATGGCAAATGTGCTTAGCTGAGTAAGAATAAACAATTCTGATAAATTTTATGCTTTACAAAACTTTACATAAAGTCAATTTCTCATGACAAAAATACTTTGTATATTTAACGAGGTATATTTCCATGGTTTTAAAAAGTAGTTTTAATACAACAAATATATATAAAGATTATCCTGCAAAAGGTTTATCAAATAATACCGGCAGTTCAGTTTTATCTAAACCTAATTCTGCGGTTAATCCGACAGACAAGTTGGTTGGTACCGTTGGAGATAAATTTACCAAAGCTGATAAAACAAAAAGCCAAAAACCAATAGAACCGGTTTCCGTTATATTCAACAGAATAAAACAAAAATGTGATGAGAATGATATAGATATAAATGAATTGCAGCGAGGTATAGAAAATATTACAGGTTTGGTAACAGAAGAAGACAAGAATAAATTGACCGAAAAACAACAAGCAGTTCTGTTTTCAATTGTAGAAAAAATATTAGACAGATCTATTAAACTTAAAAAAGTACATAAAAATAATGATATTGATTTGTTAAAATCTGTTTTAAATCAAGCTGCATTTGCATCAGAGGTTATTATAAAACAGAAATCATATCAAGATTACAATTCTTTGGATAACGATGTTAATAGTTTAGGTAATGAATTTTTAAATGCAATAGAAAATCTAACTTTAGATGAACTTGATTCCAGAATATCAAAGTTAAAAAAAGATACAAAAAAAGAAATAGAAGAATTTAATAAAAGTATTGCCGGATATTCAGAAAAAGAACAAAAAGAAATGAAAAAGGCAAAACTTGAACAAATGAATGCCACTCTTAGCTTGATGTATTTGAGATTATGTGAAAGAGCATCAAAGGAAGTTTCTTTGAATGCTTTAACAATGTTATCACCAAATGATGCTGAAAAATGTCATGAAGCTTTATATGATATGCAGGCAAGTGATGAGTTAAGAAAAGAATTAGCAAAAGCTGACGATTATAATATTGATAAAAGGCTTTTGAAATCTTATGAAGCTGAAGGCATAAAATTTGATGAAGAAGCTTACCAAAAAATGGTAGCCAGAAAGACAAGCTGGAAAGACAAAACATCTTTAACAGAATATTATGCTCAGTTTAACTCAGCTTTGGAGAACAGAGAAGAAAATACTTATTTAACAGAAGAAGTAGTAAATACAACTTATAAAGGTATTGGAGTCGGTGCTCAAATTAACCATGTTATGACGGAAGATGAGAAATCTGAATTTGTTGAGACATGGAATTCTGATGTTAAAGCATATTATGGTGAAGATTCTAAGCAATATAAAGAATTAAAATCTCATGTTGAACAAAAAGTTGAAGAATATAATAAAGGAGAAGTACAAAAACAAGAAGCTAATTTATCGGCAAGTGAGGTGAAAACTGAGCTAAGTGTAAAACAACACTACCAATCATTAAGCCGCACACAAGTACCGATTATGCCAAGTCCTGCATCGTTAAGCAATTTTACAAAAACTTTTGGCAACAATCATTTTGATTTAAATAATAAATTTGTTGTTACTAATCCCGAGAACGTAGATATATCTGATATTAGAAGAAGAATATCTGAAGGAGAACTGAGAACGGATAAGGATATCCAAGAGGCAATTGGAGCAAATTCAAATCATGAAGTAGTAACCTTTTTAGCTAAAGATCCTGTTTTAAGGGTAACCCAAAAAGCAAGAATTCGTAATTATATAAGCAATGAAAACCCTGCTAATGGTAATCTTCAAACATTAGCAGAAAAAGTGCCTGTTATTATACCTGATATAATGAATTATATGCGAGGAGATAAACAAAAATTTGTTGAACAATTGATATCGCAGCGTAAAGTTAGTTATGATAGAGCTAAAGGTATAGAGAAGGAACTAGAGGATGAAAATGGTCAAAAAATTTCTGTATAAGGTATTGGAGTTGCAGGAAAAGTTTTTGCGTTTTCGTCTTTCAAAAACAATAGGTGTGAAAAATGTATCAAAGCGCAAACGTCATTATTCCGATAATTGTGTGTTGGATTTAACAACAATGGCTGATGCTGAAAAGCAAGAGCTTGAAGATAAGATTACAAATATATTAAAGACTTATGATTATAACCCTGAAAGAATTTTAAAATATATAAAATCTCAAGGTACTCAAGTTATCTTTTTAAAAGATGCAAAGAAGCTTCTGAATCCGATTTTTGAGAATGAAGGATTTATTTACCCTGCAAAGGGGATGAAAGCACTTTATTTGTCTATCGCAGTAAATCGTACTTTTGCATTAAAAACAAAAGAGATGTTTATTTTATCCAAAGGTGAGATTAATAAATACTATTTTATATACCATTTTTATAATTGGTTTGCATTTAAAAATGATATAGCAGGCATGGATTGTGAGTCTCAAGAGCTTTTGAAAAAATATCTTTTTTCAGATAGTGATACAAAAGAATTGCAGCTTGCAGAAATATTTAAACTTAAAGATGCGATAAAGCAAGATAAAGCATCTCTGGAATTTGTTATTAATCTATGCAGAAATTATGATGGCGCAAAACAGGCATTAGAAAAGATGAAAAATGAAGGAAGTGTAAACTTATAAGAAACGAAAAACCGTCATTATTGATTAATGACGGCTTTAAAATTTTAAGTTATGCAGAATTCTTATCTGTTCATCATTTCCTGTTGAAGTCTGTCGCAAGAATCGCATGGTTTGTTAATTTGTTTTTGTGTTGTTGTACAAGGTGTGCTGCATGGAGCTTTCTTTTCACAAGGATTGCATGGTGCGGCATATCCTGTCGAACATGGACAATTGTCGACTTTCTTCTCACATTTGTTGCATTTGCCCCAATTAAAAGGGTTCAAGTTTGACCAAGAAAAAGCATTTGCACTTTGCATACAAACCATTGATACAACCCCTAAAACAGCTAACATAGATAATGTTTTTTTCATTTTTTACTCCTTTTATTTTTTATCTTGTATTTTGTTCAAATACACATACATTTTAAAAAACTGCGCAGATTTTCCAATTGCCTGACAGGGTATAACTTTACTTTTATGGGTATATAGTTATAATAAAACTATGAGATTTATAATTACTTTATTATTGCTATTTACTTTTAACTTATGTTTAGCTGCTGACGTAAAGTTGAGGGGGTATGATGAGTTTGATATACCTGAAGGCAGTCATATTCCCGTAATATCGTTGCAAGAATTTTCGACTGCATATTGTGAAGAAGGAGAGGAAGTCAGTTTTAAAACAACTTCAGATATATTTTTATATAACAAAAATGTTATTCCTGAAGGGACAGTTATCAAAGGGTATATTGATAATAAACACGAACCTATTATAGGCACTCATGCCTCAATGAAGGTTGTGATTAATAAAATGTATTTTTCTGACGGATATGAAGTACCAATAAAAGGTTATATATATACTTCAAATAATAATATTATAGGCGGTGGAATTACCGAACCTGCGGATTATTTAAAAATACCTCATTATCAACGTTGGGTTATGTTTAGGGCATATAGCGTAAACAGATATGTTCCCGGAAAACAAAGAAGAATGGGAGAACATATTACTGTTTCTTCAGGTGCTAATTTAATTGTTGTGCTTACGGCACCTTTGCACCTAACCCATACGGTAATTGATTAAAAAGATATTTTGAACAATCCCTTGTTATATTCGTTAAAGTAAATGTAACTGGTAAAAATTGACAAATATAAAATCGATTAATAGAATATTATAGAAGGAGATTGCTATGGATTACAGAAAATTATTTTCATTAGCGTTAGTTATTTCAACAATTTCGCTTAATACAGTATTTGCAGCTGCAAATTTTAATTATACACAAGAACAACCTCAAATGCCTGCTAGTAATTATAATTATCAGCAGCCGTTAACATACAATAATACACCGTTAAGGGGTAGTGTTATTACCGTACCGGCCGGTTCTCAATTCCCTGCAACACTAACAACGGAACTATCGTCAGAGAGTGCAGCCGTAGGTCAGACCGTTAGCTTAATACTTGGTAAAGACTTTTATTATAATAACAAACTTGTAGCGCCTGCCGGCAGTTCAGTATATGGTACTGTTATAGAAGCTCAATCTGCAAAGCATGGCAGTTTAAACGGGAAATTAGCTGTAAGGTTTAATCAAATCTCAACTCCTATGGGTACTCAAATCCCCATTTCTGCAGTTATTAAGACAGATGATAATTCAGGCGTTTTAAAAGGCGGTACAGGCAGGGACGTTGCAAAAGAATACACTAAAGATGTAGCAGCCGGTTCTGCTGTAGGTGCTTTGTCAGGACTTGTTTTTGGCGCATTAGCAAGCGGTGATAAGCTTGGAAGAGGCGTTGCTTTAGGTACTGCCGTAGGTGCAGGAGGCGGACTTATTAAATCCGCAATTGATAAAGGCAAAGACGTTAATATACCTGCTAATTCAACCGTAGAACTTTATTTGACACAGCCAATAACAGTATCTTCATCTAATTATAGTTTTGAAAATTAAAAATTAGTAGGCAGGATAATTTATTTTGTTGTATAATAAAGTTACTCTATATGAGTTAATAAAAAACTGTTTATTCAGTAATTGGGAGACAGAGGATAGAGAGATATAGATTGTGTCGTTATTAGATAGAAAAAATTTTTTATACGAAGAGGATGATTCAAATTATGAGGAATATAAACTTCCGAAACTTGTAACAACAAAGCCGGAAGTTATTCCGATAAAAAAATCACTTGCAATATCAACTGCACTTCACCCTGGTGTTGTACTTTTAATATGGTTGATAACAGTAGCGTTAGCATTGATGGGTATTCATTTGTTTACCTTTCACAAGCCTGATGCAAAACTAAAAAAAGATATTGAGTTTGTATTGGTTGATAAAGAAGCCATGCCGAGAAATATGAAAACAAAAAATCGTGCAGATATGAATTCAAGAAGCGGTGGAATAAATGATCCTAAGAGAAAGGTATCAATGCCTTCCCCTGCGCCTCAAAAGTCTGTAAAACCATCATCTGCGGCTAATAGTGCAAATAAGTTAATTAAAAAACAACAACAGGCTGCACAGCAAAAAGCTGCACAACAAAAGGCTAAACCAAAAGCTCAACAAACACCGGTTAAGTCTGCTCAGCCTGTTACAACAAATAAACCGTCTCCTGCAAAACCGGCACCACCTACAGCAAGACCGAGTGCAAAACCGGTTGCAGCACCTGCTGTTGCGGTTAAGCCTACTACTCCGTTTGCTATTCCAAAACCTGCAAATGCTCCCTCCGGAAAGTCTTTAGCAACAGGACCTATAGGGGGAACATCAGCTCCAACAGGAACTTCAAAAGGTGGTACAGGCAGCGGTTCTGCAACGGGCTCAAGAACTGGGGTGCCGGCTCCTTCTTTGGCTCCTGGAAAAGGAGGCAGCAGTTCTTTAGGTAGAACAGGTTCAGGTACAAAAGGCGGAACCGGTAATATAGGAAATCCGGGAGGCGGCGGAGGTGCTCCGGGTATTGATGCTTTAAGAGAGCCTGATTTCGGTCCTTATATGAGAGAACTGCAAAGAAGAATTAAAATGAATTGGGATCCTCCAAAAGGAAATGAGTCAAAACGTGTAGTTTTATTATTTAAGATAGCAAAAGACGGCAGACTACTATCTTGCAGGGTAAACAAGTCATCAGGACTACCTTCTGCTGACCAAGCGGCATTGAAAGCTGTTGAACTGACTGCACCGTTTAGACCTTTGCCTGCTGATTTTAGAGGACAAAGCATTGATATACAATTTACATTTGATTATAACGTGTTCAATGCTTCAAGATATTAATGTAACTGATGAGGATAATGAATATGAAAGGTAAAATATTAAAAATAAAAAAGATTGGTTTAAGCGTATTTTTAGCATTAGCTTTAAGTACAGGATGTTTTTTAATTTATAATTCCTGCTATGCAGATGAAGTAAGCCTAACGCCATATTATGAAAAAATAACAAAGCAATATCCGAGTATGGAAGAATATATAGCTCAAGCAAGAAAAAATGTTAAAAATAATTGGTATCCGTCTTCAAAATCCTTTGAAAAATCGGCAACAATTGTTTTAACTCTTAACAAGGACGGTGAATTATTAAACAGTTATATATCTGCTTCATCGGGGGATAACTCATTTGATGCATCACTTTTAGAAGCAGCTGGTAAAACAAAGTTTTTGCCTCTTCCTCAGGAGGTAAAAGAAAATAGCGTTGATATAGATATGTTATTTCAAATGCAAAAACGAAATTTATTGTTCGGGAACAAAATTCAAATACAAGATAACTAAAAAATAAATAATAAAAGGGGAATAAATTATGGAACTATTATTACATTCAATTCAATTAGATTGGCCGGTATTGTTACCGATATTGATTTGTTCAATCTTAACAGTTATGGTTGCTATTGACAGAGCAGCATTTTACAAAGCTAATAAAAGAAACGTAATCGAGTTTATACCGAGATTACAAAAAGAGCTTACAAGAAACAACCTGATGGGAGCTCAAAATTTGGCAGTTCAATGTGGCGGTATTATTGGTGAAGTAACTGAAGAAGCTGTAAGAATTTTGTCAGAACAGAAAAAAGGCTTTTCTCGTTCATTTGATATCGCATCAGCTCTTGCTACAAGAAAACTTGAACACAGATTAACAATTCTGGGTACAATTGGCGGTGTTGCTCCTTTCTTAGGTTTGTTTGGTACTGTTGTAAGAATTCTATACACATTCCAAGATTTAGCATCTCAAGGAAATCAATCTGCAGCTGTTGCAATGGGAATTGGTTCTGCACTGATAGCTACGGCTTTCGGTCTGGGAGTCGCTATAGTTGCAGTAATTTGCTACAATACATTCCAATCTACAGTAAAAAGATTTGAGGATGATTTCCAATTAATTAAACTATTGTTCTTAAGTTTTGTAGATTCTGAAGAAGAAGTAAAAGTAAAATCAGCATCATCATCAGTTGCTTTATAAAGGATAAAAAATGGCAATTAAAACAGGGAAAAAAGCTTTATTCACAGATATTAATATAACTCCGCTTACGGATATCTTTTTGGTATTGCTTATCATCATGATGGTTGTTGCGCCAACTTTTCAAACGATGGATAATTCGATATCTATTCCGGAAGTCAATAGCGGTACTGCTATTGAACAAGGTAAAGTAACAGTTGCGGTTACAAAAGACGGAACAATTTATGTAGATGGTAATAAAACCTCTATATCTATGCTGCAAGGTGATTTAGAACGTTTGAAAACAGATGATGAGAACGCTGAAGTTGTAGTTAAAGCTGACGAAAAAGTTAAAAGTTCTGTAATTTTAGAAATAATGGATGCTGCACAAGATGCTCATTATAAAAAACTAATTGTTGCAGGTGAACCTTTGAACAAAAAGGAACAAAGGGAGCTTGAGCAAATGAATGAGAATTCTGATACAAACAGTACCTTAGATGGTGCAAATGTATCAATTCCGCAGGACGGCTACGAAAATTGGAATGACTAATATAGAGGTAATAGAATGCGTGACAGCTTTAATGAAATAAATATTACACCGCTCACAGATATCTTTTTGGTTCTGTTGATTATAATGATGGTTATTGCTCCAATGCTTGATCAACAAGGTTTGAATTTGGCGGTTCCTGAGATTGTTAATCAAGAAGATATTGTTAAGGACAGTAAGATTATGAATTTTACTGTAACAAACGATAATAAATATATTTTTGACGGTGCTGAAATTGCTTCTGCTGATTTAGAGAAAACAGTATCCGACAGTATGAAGGATTATCCTGATGGAATGCTTATTCAAGTTGATGATGATGCAGAACACGGAGCTGTCGTAAAACTAATGGATAGTGCAAGAAATGTAGGTGTAACAAGTATTTCTTTGTCAAGATAAAGATAGAAAGAAAATATAAAAATAAAAATAGCATTTCTATGTGCTATTTTTTGTTAAGAATTATAACAGATTTTATTAAGTTTTGTAACAATTTAGTCCAAATATTAAAGTTTTAACTTATTTGTGCCGATATATATAACAAAAGGGACAACTAAAAGGAAAAGCGATTAAATGGGCTTATCAGCATCACAAGGTAGAGAATTAACATTAATAGATAACAAGCATCGAGATAATTTGAAGCTGTTACAGTTAACTGCAACTAAAACTTCTTTGGCAAGAGAGATGCAAGCTGCTTCCAGAGATTATCAGAATGCACTATCTGCAAAACGCTTACATTGGACAAACAATAACGGGATAACTACTAATGATATTAGTTACAGTACTTTGATGCGTCCAAATTCTTCAAATATGAAGAGTCCTGTGCTTATTACAAATAGCGCAGGAAAAATTGTTTTGGATAGTAAGTATAGTGATTATGCTCAAATGTTTTCTCCTGATGGTGTATCCGGTGCAGAGTGGGGAGGTAGCGTAAGAACGGCTATTCTTTCAAAATTGACGGGAATCCCTGAAGAAGATATTGATAATGCAGATGCAGCATCAGCAATTAAAGATTCCTCATCTGCTAAGTATACTGAAGCTTATACTGCTTATAAAGATTGGCTTGCTGCTGAAGAAAGCGGGCGTGGCGCAAATACAAAATATGTAACTGCTTCGGAATTGGGTAAACAATTGGGTAGTACATCTAACGGTGTTGATTTAGCAAAGTTGTGCGGTAAAGGAGAAAATGGTCAATATACATTTAGTACCGCAGGAGACATATCATCATTAATAAATGATATACAAAACAATTTAATTAAATATTTTGTTGATGATGATTTGTTAGGTAAAGATAAAACTGCATTTAAGCAAGCATGTTCTGATGCAATAACCGAGTATAAAGAAATTTTATCATCATCATCCGATGATGCAAAAGATGCAATGGGAGTATCAGGCTCTGCAGGTGATTATAAAGTTAGAATCGATACTTTATTGCTATTCATTATGGAAAAATATACAGGTACAAGAAAAACCGATAGTTCTAATGAAAAAACTTATCCTCTCAGAGATACAACATCACCATCTTGGAAAGCTTGGCGTGATGAGTTAGACAAACGTTATAGTGCAATGTTAGAGTCGGAAACTGATTACAAATCTTCTTCTGAAGCTGCTGATACTTCCATGACGGCAGAACAAGAATCTATGATTAAATACTATGATGATTTGTTTACAGCTATAGCTGATAATGGCTGGGTTTTCGATTCAAAAATCAATGACGATGATTATCTAAACCAAATGTTCCAAAATAATGCATTTTATATAACGACAATGAAAAAGAATGAGTGTTATGATAACACAATTGAAGAAAGCGGCAGAAATTGGAATTATGAGTATGATACAAGCTTGGCAAGTAATTTCAGTAATATTATTGCAGTAAATGATAATAATGCTCTCAGCAAAGCTTTAGCAAAATATGAGGATGAAAAAGCTAAAATTAATGCAAAAGAAACAAATATAGACACTAAAATTACAGATTTAAATACTGAAATTTCTGCAATAAATGAAATGTTAGAAAGTATTAAAAAAATGAAAGAAGAAAACATAGAAAGAACATTTAAGATATTTGGATAAAGATGTTTTTGTGATATCCTGATTTTGTAAAGTAAAAAAGGGATATTATTAATGTTTGATTCACTATCTGACAAGTTGCAGGATATAATAAAACGTACTGCCGGACAAAAAGAGCTTACTCAAGATAATATGCAGGACGCTTTGCGTGAGATAAGGCGTGCATTATTGGAAGCTGATGTAAATTTAAGGGTTGTTAAAGCTTTTATATCAAGTATTAAAGATAAGGCTGAAGGTGAAAATGTTTTATTAGGCGTTAATCCTTCTCAGCAGCTTGTAAAAATTGTGCATGATGAACTTATAGAACTTTTGGGTAAAGAAGTTAAACCGCTTGATTATTCAGGACATCCGAATTTAATTATGATGCTGGGACTTCAAGGAAGCGGTAAGACAACATCATCAGCAAAACTGGCAGTGAAGTTAAAAAAAGAGGGCAGAAAACCTTTACTTGTTGCATGTGATGTGTATAGGCCGGCGGCCGTTACTCAATTAAAAGCTTTAGGTGAGCAAATAGGTGTAAATGTTTATTCTGAAGATAGTAATGATGTTCAATCAATTATTAATAATGCAATAAATTATGCCAAAGAGAATGGTTTCAATACTCTAATCCTTGATACTGCAGGGCGCTTACAGATTGATACTGATATGATGGCAGAGCTTTTACTTATTGACAGGGTATTCCATCCTGCAGAAAAGCTTCTTGTAATTGATTCGATGACAGGTCAGGAAGCTGTAAATGTCGCCGAAAATTTTGATGCACAACTTGGTGTTACAGGTTTGGTGTTAACAAAATTAGATGGTGATTCCAGAGGCGGGGCCGCATTAAGCGTCGTATATTGTACTCAAAAACCTATAAAATTAACAGGTACGGGTGAAAAACTGAATGCATTAGAAGATTTTTATCCTGAGAGAATGGCAACAAGAATTCTAGGTATGGGTGATATAGTTTCACTTGTAGAAAGGGCGCAGGAAGTCTTTGATGAAAAGTCTGCTAAAGAAATGTCTGAAAAGATGGCAAAAGCAGAATTTTCTTTTAATGATTTCTTAAAAATTCAAAAACAGATGAAGATGTTTGGTTCTATGGATAATCTTTTGGGTATGATACCGGGGTTAGGATTATCAAAGGATGACAGGCAGCTTATATCACATGAAGGTGAAAAACAATTTAAGCGTATAGAAGTATTTATACAAAGTATGACTCCAGAGGAAAGAGAACACCCTGAGGTGATGAACAGTTCCAGAAAGAAAAGAATCGCTCAAGGTTCAGGAATTCCAATTCATGATGTTAATTTATTTATTAGTCAATTTGAGCAGATGCGTTCTATGATGAAGGGTTTTTCCGATGTTAAAAAGAATATGGGAAGATTAGCAGGCAAACTAGGTTCTGATATTGGCGGAAAACTTTCAATGCATCAGATGATGAAAAATATGAGAAGATTTAAGTAGGGGTAAATGTATAATGAAGCTTATTGCAGGATTGGGTAATGTAGGAACGAAGTATACTTTTACACGACATAATGCCGGATTTATGTTAATAGACAGTATTGCAATTAATGCAGGTCTGGATTTAAAAGAAAATTCAAGATTAAAATGTTTTATGACAAAATTTTCTAATGCCAGTGATGATTATATTTTAATTAAGCCGACTACTTTTATGAATTTATCTGGAGAAGCTGTAAGGGCTGTCGTTGATTATTATAAAATTGATATTAGTGATGTTTTAATTGTATATGATGACTTATCGTTAGAACTCGGAAAAATAAGATTTAGAGCAAATGGTTCTGATGGCGGGCATAATGGTATTAAATCCGTAATTCAACATTTAGGGACGAATAGTGTTGCAAGATTAAAAATCGGTATTGGTCCTCAGCCAACTATTCCTTCTGAGGTTTTTGTTTTACAAAATTTTTCAAAGGAAGAACTGGAAAAATTAAAAGAAACCTTATCAATAGCAAAAGAAGGAATTGCATGTTATTTTACAAATGGTATAACAGTAGCGCAAAATAAGTACAATTAGTAACGAATATTATATAAAGAGGTATAAATAATGAATACAGCTGAACAACTAGAACAGAGTGAAAAATATGAAGAGGCTTATGCTGAGTATAAAAAAATACTTATGCATAAACCTGATGATGTAGATATACTTACACGCATGGCACATATTGCTTTAATTCTTGATAAAAAAGCTGATGCAAAGCAATTATATGCTCGAATATTAGAAGTTGATCCTTCAAATATAATGGCGCATGAACAGCTTCTTGATATTTTTGTTGACGAAGATAAATTTAAGTACTATTTGTTAAGGGGTAATTTACATGCACTTCAGCAGCAGATGAGTTACGCAAATAGTGATTATAAAAAAGCGATTGCTCATGCCAAAGACTCAGAAGAAGCTTTACCTGCAAGATATTTACATGCAGGAATTTGTGAAGGACAGGAAAAATATCAGGAAGCTATTGATGAATATTTAAGAATAGCTGATGACGATGATAAAAATCCTATGGTTTATGTAAAACTGGCAGAATTATATGAAAAGACTGAAGGTATAATCTCTGCAATACAAACTTTGGAAAGGGGAAAACGTGATAATGGTTTTACTGAATATGATGAAGTCCTTGCCGGTTTGTATATCAGAAATTCTCAGCCGGATAAAGCTTTGGCAATTACAAAACATGAACTTACAAAAGCAAGAGCATTATTTGATATGGGAGAAAATGATAAAGGATACGAAGTTCTTATAAGTGTAAAAGACAAATATGCTCAAGAGGCAACATTCCATTCTCTAATGGCTCAATATTATTTTCAGAAGGGAATGTATAATGAAGCGTTTACTTCTATAGATGATTTTGAGAAACTTGCACCTAATTCTCCTCTAATTTATCAGATGCGAGCTTTAATATATGAGCAACAAGGTGATAATTTTAATGAGCACATAAATTGGGGTAAGTACAATATCCTAAGAAATGACAAAGATGTTGCACTAAATGAATATATGACAGCATATAGGTTTAATAATAAAGATGCTGATTTAATAGAAACTATAGCATCTTTATTAGAGGCAGATGGTGATAAAACGAAAGCCAGCGAATTCTATGAACGCTTAGCGGATGTTGATCCTAAAAATACTCTTGCTCTACAAAAATTGGTTGAGTTTAGAGAATCTATAGGTGATAGCTATGGGGCTCAGGATTATTTAAATAAGTTAAAAGAAATAGATCCGAGAAATAAATTTGTAGAAGAAAATTATGAACGCATTCAAAATGGCGGCTCAGTGGAAGGCGGCGGATTACTTTCAATATTCAAGAATATTTTTGGAAGAAAGATGCGGGGGTAAATAATAAAGGGGTAAACACTTGAGAACAGAACTTCTTGCACCTGCAAAAGATAAAGAAACCGCTATAGAAGCGATAAATTGCGGAGCTGATGCAATTTATATCGGAGCATCTTGTTTTGGAGCAAGACATAATGCTTGTAATTCTTTAGATGATATACGGGAAGTTGTTAATTATGCTCACAAATTTTGGGTAAAGGTGTATGTTACAGTTAATACTATATTAACTGATAGTGAATTAGAAGATGCTGTAGACCTTGTTAAAGAACTGGATAAAATTAATGTAGATGCGGTACTTATTCAGGACATGGGATTGCTAAATAAGCTGGTAAATTTGCATTTACCCCTTCCAATTCACGCAAGTACTCAATGCGATAACAGAGATTTTGAAAAAGTAGAATTTTTCCATAATGTAGGTCTATCAAGAGTTGTTCTTGCAAGAGAGTTGTCGTTAGAACAAATAAAACAAATTCATGAACAGAATCCTGATATAGAACTTGAGGCATTTGTGCATGGTGCATTATGTGTTTCTTATAGCGGTCAATGTTATTTGAGTCAATATATCGGAGGACGTTCTGCTAACAGGGGAGAATGTGCGCAGCCTTGTCGTAAAAAATATTCTGTTATAGATGAAAAAGGTAATATAATAAAAAAAGATTTTTATGCTCTCTGCTTAAAAGATTTTAATGCTTCAAACCATATAAAAGATATGATCGATAGCGGAATTTATTCTTTTAAAATAGAAGGCAGATTAAAGGATAAAGGATACGTTAAAAATGTTGTGTCATATTATCGACAGGAGCTTGATAAATATTCTCAAAAGTCATCATCAGGGAAAATTATATACCCATTCACTCCTGATGTAGAAAAAAGTTTTAATCGCGGCTTTACAGATTATTTTCTAAAAGGAAGGACTGATTGTTTTAATCTGATATCTCCAAAATCAATGGGGAAATATTTAGGTATAGTAAAACGTGCTGATAAAAACTCTATTTATATAGAAACCGGCATGGATATTCGTAATCAAGACGGACTGTGTTTTGTGCAAAATGACAAGTTGGATGGATTTTTAGTAAATAAAGTTCAAAAAACTGATAAAGGGTGTATTGTTTACCCAAATAAGCAAATTCTAATTAGTAAAGGTACAAAAATATACAGAAACTTAGATGTACAATTTGAAAAAGAACTTTTAAAACCTGTAAAACGTCAAATAGGGGTAAATGTAAATATAGAAAATAATATCATTACTGTTAAAGATGAAGATGGAACAAGTATATTGAAAAAATTTGATTCAGCAGAAACAGCTAAAAATCAGCAAAAAATGAATGAAACATTTTTAAAACAATTTTTTAAAACAGGTGATAGTGATTTTTACATTATTCATATAAAAATAAATTCAGACATTCCGTTTATGCCAATCAGCGAGATTAATGAATTAAGGCGTAATGTATTTGATGAGCTTATGAAAAAACGTTTATCCGAATACAAGAGGGACACTCAAAAAACATTAAAATATGCTGATTTTTATAAAAAAGAGCTTGATTATAGAGCAAATGTGCATAATAAAAACGCGCAAGATTTTTATGAAAAATGCGGCTCCGGAGTAAATGAATGGAGTATGGAAACTAACATTCCCAATAGGCAAATTGAACTGATGAGAACAAAACATTGCATAAAGTACGCTTTGAATATGTGTAAATCCTCTAAAAAATTATTTTTAAAAGATGAAAAAAATGTTATTTTCCCGCTAAAATTTGATTGCAAAAAATGCGAAATGGTATTAATAACACCTAAAAAATTTATGCAGTTGCATTAAGAATTTTATCACATTCGTCGATTTTTGCTTGAATTTGTTTTTCTGCCTCTTCATAATCTGCTTTTGCTTGAGCTAATTCTTCTGCGCTAAGCAGTGTTTTTTCAGAAGCTTCATAATATGGTTGCTCCAGCATCATTAAATGTAAAGGCATAGCTTCTTTATCACCTACATAATGGTTTAATACAAATATAGGATCAAAAAGCATAAAACCGTGTCCTGCAATTGTTTCCATTTTGTTATGGCTAATGTCTTTCCATTTATATATTTCTTTTTTAAATATATTTATCGGATTCTGAATAAGTGGTATTTTTCTCCAAAATCCGTTTGTACTAAATCCAAAGTCTTTAACTTCTTTATTATATACCTTCTTTTTGCCCATTTCGTACATTGTTTCTATTTTTTGATGTCTTACTTCACGCACGCTCTTGTTAATATCTTTTTGTGATTTTCGTATCTCTTGCAATATATCGCGTGCAAAATTACTATCGGCATTGTCGAATTTTTGACCATTAACCTCTATGGTACCCTCTTTTTTCCAGAATTTCCTTCCGCCAAAATTGAAACCGTAATAATTCTTTCTATACCCATTAATTTCTTTCAATTGGCCGTTTAGAAGTTTTGTAAAAGCAGTCCAGTCTTTATAAGTTTTTGCATCATTTAATTTTGTTAAAATATCTTCAAAGTGCATTTTTTGCATATTATAAAGAGCTGCACCTTTGACATCACCATTTGTACGACAAACTGCCAATTTTATATCGCATTCGCATATTTGGTTTTGTATTTTAGAGACAGTAGAATTAAAGGCTTCTTCAAATTTTTGTTTCGCAAGTTCAGCTTTTTGCGTACCTAATTTTACATTTGCATCTTTCATTCCTTTAAAATATCCTTTGAAGTTTCCCCAATTCCTTGCAAAGTATCCTTTTGTTGCATTTGTGCTTCTAGCAGCATCTCTTGCTGCCAGAACAGCATCTCTTGCTGTTATCGTATTTTCCCACGTACCTTTTACCGGATTTATAAATGTATTTTTCAAAAAGCTCCCAATATTACCTATAACACCTTTTCCTTTCGTCCAAACTCCTGCTCCCTTTCCAATACTTCTAACACCGGTAATTGACGAAATACCGATTGTTAAACCGGCACCTATATCCTGAGTAGCTTTGTCAAATTTTTGTGTATCGTCTGATTCAATTGCTTTATCTAATTTTTTAACAGCTTTATATGTCATTATTCCGCCTGCAGCGACACCAGCTCCTGCAAGAACAGTAGGAATAGATGATACTCCTGCGCCAATAGCAGTAGCTATTAAACCACCACCAAGTTTAGCTGCAATAGCACCTCCAACAGGTCCGGCAGCTGCACATAAAGCTCCTGCCCCGACAGCTATACCTACATTTCTTAAACATTTTACCGGATCCCATTTTTTTGTTTTATTATCATATCCTGCCAGTGATTTAAGAACATTAAATGTACCATTTAATACATTTAAGGCTCCTCTTTTCCATAATGCAAGTTTTCCTTCTTTTTGTTTAATAGTATTTAGGTTTACCAATACTTCTGCACTTCCGTCAGAATTAACTTTCGCATTTCTGAATGCATTTGTCTGAATTGAGATTTGTTTTTTTTGCTTTATTAATTCTTTTTTTGTAGCATCTGCTTCAGGTTTAAGCTTCTGAAGTTCAGACATTTTTTTTAAATTTTCGTCATATTCTTTAAGTTTTGTTCTAAGTTCTTCCGCTGCTTTATGATCAGTTTCTTTGCGCACACGTTCTTTCTTTTCTTCTTCCGTTTCTGTTTTTGCATTATTAAATAACCCGTTAAATCCAAACGGTGGCATGCTATATTGCGGAAATGTTGTATTAAATCCGAATCCCATCTAAATATCCTAAGTTTTATAAATACCCTTATATATATAAAGTTTATCGATTATTGGAAATTGATTTTTTGTTACAAATATTTACATAGCATGAATGTTAATATATTTTTTCTTATATCCTTCGTGATACAATAAGTATATGAAGTGTGGATTTGTAGCGATATTAGGTCGTCCTAACGTTGGAAAGTCGACTTTGCTTAATCAGATTTTGGGGCAAAAAATCGTTATTACAACAGATAAGGCGCAAACGACAAGGAAACGTATAAAGGGAATTTTAACTGATGAACAAGGACAAATAATTTTTGTTGATACTCCAGGGGTGCATCGTCCTTTAAATAAGCTTGGTGAATTCCTGTTAGATGAAGCAAAAATTGCAGTTCCGGATGCAGACTTAGTTCTGTTTTTGGTTGACGGCTCTGAGTCCGCAGGTAAAGGTGATAAGTGGATCGTTGAGAATATATTAAAAGGAATAAATATTCCTATAATTCTTGTTATGAATAAGTTAGATAAAATAAAGAATCTTCAAAAAGTTGAAGAAAATATGATGTCATATAAAACTCTGTTTGATGAAAATGTTCCAATTGTAAGAATATCAGCAAAAACAGGCAGAAATAAAGATACTTTGCTTAATAATATTCTTAAAAAACTTCCCGAAGGTGAAAAGTTGTATCCGGATGACATCGTAACAGAAGAGAGCATGCGATCTGTAGCAGAAGAGATTATAAGAGAAAAAATCCTTATAAATACTCAGGATGAAATTCCTCATTCAGTTGCTATAAAAGTCGAAAAATATCAAGAAAATGAAGATATTGACAGAATTTATGCAAATATTTATTGTGAAACAAAAAGTCAAAAAGGAATATTAATAGGAAAAGGCGGAGGACTTTTAAAAAAAGTAGGAACCCAAGCCAGAGAAGAGTTAGAAAAAATAGTTGAAAAAAAAGTTTTTTTAGGATTGGAAGTAAAAGTAGAAAAAGACTGGAGAAAAAAAGATAAAATATTAAAAGATTTCGGGTATGTATTACAAGATAGTTGACAAAGATAGTTCTCAAGAACTAGCAAAAGAATAATTTTGAGATTTTAATATAAGTATAAATAGGAGTGTGTATTATGTGGGTACAAAGCATAGGAATAGAAAACAGAGATTTTGGGAGAAACAATGGGAAAAAACAGCCTGCTTTTAAAAGAGTCTGGGAAGAACATGTTAGTTGGGGTGCAAATTATGTTGCAAAAACCGGAAAAACCAATTTTAAACTGTTTTCTTTTCCTGATGCAAAAGCGGTATTTGTAGAAGTTGCCGATAAGGCAAAAATCGGTTTATCAAATATGAAGGAAAGAATTGTTAATTTTGTAGGAATTGCAGGTGCAGCAACAGCAATAACAAATGTTGTTCCAAAAGATGACGAATCAAAAATTTATCCAATGGCACATAATGGTGATGGAGTGTATGAAATAAAGGATGTTGATGCAAAACCGGAAGATAAATATAGATATATAGTAGTAACAAAAGATAATGATGTAAATTTGGTAAAAGATCCTTATGCTAAAAAACAAGAAGATATAAATGGTTGGAGTTCTATATATGTAAATAATTATGAGTGGAAAAATACTGCTTGGCTAAAAGGACTTGATACTCGCCGAATTGTAAGAAAACCGCAAGAAAATTTAAGAGGCTTAGAACGTTTGGTTATAGCTGAAATTAATATTCCTACAATGTCAGATGCCGGAAATTTTGATGCTGCAAAGGAGAATATAGATAAAATTGCTTCAAAAAAAATTGCCACTGCTATAGAAATCTTACCAGTTGAGAATACTTATTCTTTACAATGGGGATATGATGGTGTAGATAAGTTCGCTGTAAATGAAAAATTAGGTGGAGCGACTAAGCTAAAAGAATTAGTGGACTATGCACATGGAAAGGGCTTGAATGTAATAATAGATATGGTTCCTAACCACATGGGGCCGGACGGAGATTATCTAACACAAACTGGTCCTTATGAAAAGGGCCCCGGCGAATTCGGCGGTGAATTCAATTACGAAGGTAAAAATAATAGGTATGTCAGAGATTGGATGACTAATGCAGCTTTGTGGTGGGCAAGCGAGTACAAGGTAGATGGATTAAGGCTTGATATGACAAAGCTTTGCGGTTCAGATTATTTGCTAATGCAAATCGTAAATGAAATAAATGAACATTTTCCTGATGTGTTTATAATAGCGGAAGACGGACGTGATAATAAGGAATCCATAACGCGTTATGAACCTAATAAAGGAAGTCATATAGATAATTTATCATTTATAGATACACAGGTGGATTATATATCAAAACAAAAGGGGTGGAATTCAACCCCAGGAAATATCGGATTTGATTCAGAATGGGATTTCCCATTTATGCAAATCTTGAAAAAAGCGTTGTTGGAACCTGGGGCAAATTTGTTGTCATCTTTAGATTACAGAATAAAAACTTCTAACCATAGGGTAAAGTATGCAATGAGCCATGATGAGATTGGTAACGAAGACGGGACACGTTTAATTGTAAAAGTTGTTTCAAGACATTTAGATTTATTTAACAAAGTAAACGGATATTCTGATGCAGAAAAAGGACAACGTGCCGCTCATGCCGCTCAAAAACTCAGTGAGTTGATTGTGTCAAATGATTTCCCTAAAATGACTGATGAACAACTAAAAGCAAAAGAAGAAGAGTTCGGTTTAAATACATTTATAAGTAAAAATGATTTGCGTGATGCATTTAATACGGCAATAGCAAAACAAAAACTTGCACATGGAACGATATTTACAATTCCAGGCCCAAAAATGTATTTCCAAGGTGATGAAGTTGGTGATCTTTCGTATTTTAAATTTTTTAGAGAATTTTCAGGAGAAAAGTATAAACGTGCCGAATCAGATGGATATAAAAATTCAATAATCGGTCAAAAGGGATATGATACATTAGAAGAAATTGCCAGACCTGATTCTATTGTTTGCAAAATTGAGCCCCAAGGGTATTATAAAGATGTTAAAAATCAAATGCGGAATTTTAACGCTGAGTTGAGGTGTTTGATTGACAAAACACCAGTTCTGCAATCAGGGAATATTGTCTCAACATATAATGATAATAACCATAATGTTCATATTCATCATTTACAATTAGGAACAGATGAAGTTTTAATTATAAAAAATTATGGTCATGGCTTCCATGATAAAAATTATGGTTTTTATGGTTTTCCTCAAAATGGTCAATGGAGAGAAATTTTCTCAAGCGATGAGAAAAAATATGGAGGTTCAGGTTATAATAACAAAAGACCGGATGTAATTACAAATATGAATCAAAATCTTTCTCTTGCTCCGTATAGTTTTATTATTCTTAAAAAGGTGGGTTAGTTTTTACGATAAATGATTTATGTTAGTATTTAAGTATGAATAAATTCTACTTAAAATCCATGGGGTGCAAATCAAATCAATTTGAAGGACAAATTGTCGCTGAAAAAATGGTGGAAGCAGGATACTCACAAACCCAAAAACTTGAAGATGCAGATTTCTATATCCTCAATTCCTGCTCCGTTACGCATAAAAGCGATAATGAAGCGTTTTATTTGCTTCGTCATGCTCATTCTGTAGGATTAAAAACAATACTAACGGGTTGTATTGCCCAAATTGAAAGGGATAAACTTCTAAAAGAAGATTATATAGATTACGTTTTTGGGAATGAGGATAAATTCAAACTCGCAGAATATTTAAACAAAGAGCAAAATTACGCAGTAAAAGATTTGATGGGGGTAAATGAAAAGGTTGAATTTTGCCCTGTTTCTCTAAATGACACAACAAAAACCCGTATAAGCCTGAAAATTCAAGACGGTTGTGATAACAGATGTTCGTACTGTATTATTCCTTTTGGCAGGGGAAAGTCAAGAAGCGCAAATCCTGAATTCATCATAAATGAGATTAATCGCTATGCTCAAAATGGTTATAAAGAAGTTGTTTTAACAGGAATTCATATAGGTTTATGGGGGAACGATTTAAAAATTGCCGGAGCATGCTCCAGCCTGCTTGATTTATTAAAATTGATCGAAGATAAAACTAATATTCACAGATACCGTCTTGGTTCTCTAAACCCGCACGAGATTACAAAAGAACTTTTGGATTTTCTTCAAGGAAGTGAAAAATTCTGTCCGCATTTTCATCTTTCCCTGCAATCAGCTTGCAACAATACATTAAAGCGCATGAATAGACATTACACGGTTGAATATTATTTAGAACAGATTGAAGATATTACCTCCAGATTTAAAAATCCGTTTTTAGGAAGCGATATTATTGCAGGTTTCGTCGGTGAAACAGAGGAAGATTTTTATACAACTGTAGAAAATCTCAAAAAATCTAAGTTATCAAAAATTCATGTTTTCCCTTATTCAATCAGAACAGGTACTGCGGCAGAAAAAATGGAAGGACATTTGCCAGATGAGGAAAAAGAAAAACGTGCAAATATTCTAAAAAAAATATCTATCGACAAGCATAAAAAATTTTTAGCAAATAATATTGGTACTGTGCAAGAAATATTAATTGAAAAACATCTTGATAAACATACCGGATTGTATAAAGGTGTAACAAGAAATTACATAAATGTTTTACTAAAAGAAGGTAAATTTAATTCTCTAAAAAATGTAATAATTACCCAAGATTTAATAATATCTTGATTTTTATAAACTCATCTTAACATTTCTTAATATTAAGAAAAAATAAGGCAATTTCTCAAGCGATATATACTTTATATATACAAGAGAGATTAAAGAGAGTTTAAAAAATGGCTAACAGTTATCACAAAATGCTGAATAACAAATTAAAAACAAGTTATAAAGAAAAATTTATAGCAGGACTTCATCAGGAATTAAAACGCTCTATACAAACAGAGAGTGATGATATTTTTAGCATGATTAATACTATAAATGATTCAAAAAACTCAAAGTTAGATATCAATTTATTATTGAAATATTATATGTTAAATCAAATTATTGAAGAGGTAAATGATAGTAATTCTAAACAATCATATTATGATACAAAAAATTCAAATATTAAAAAAGATGAAAGCGGAAAGTATTATAGAGTAAAGGGCAGTTCGGTTATTTTAGATGAAAGTATCGTATCTGTAAATGATGATGGCAGCTATATAGTACAAGAAAAGCAATGCGTTCATTCTATAAAGATTTTAAAAACATACGATGCAGATAATAAGGCACTATCAATTCAAGTCTTGGATGGTGCAGGTAATATAGTATTCAATAAGAATTTAGCTGCAGAGCTTATTGGTTTAAGACGTGAATATAAAAAGAAATACAAATATTCCGGATATAGCGGAAATTCTAATGATATTGTTGCAGGTCTTAGAAATATGTTTTCTTCACCAATAGAGACCGGATATTTTATGGACTTCCATTGTAATTTCTACAAGTGGCAGGCATCAACATCATCTTTTGTTAGAGTGGCAGAAAGAGAAGGTGATTCTCCGCTTCTTATGGATATTGAATTTCGTGATAACGGTACGATTTTAAGACAAGAATATACAGGTGTTGTTAAATAGTTAAAAAGGAGAAATATAATGATTCTAGAAACAGAAGGCAAAATCGAATTCAAAGAAGAAAAAAGTTTAGAAGAAAGAATTCAAAGATTCAAATATTCAATGGTTTATGATTACAGAAACAGAAAGAACCAAGAATCACTTCTAATGTTTATTATGGACGTATAGATAACTTTTTTTCGTTTTTGTGTTATCATAATTCTATTGGAGTATAGATAATTATGATAACAGTAAAAGATGTAGAACACGTCGCTAAATTAGCGCGTTTAGAATTAACAGAAGAAGAAAAAGAGAAGTTTACCAAGCAATTAGGTGATGTATTAAAGCATGTTGACGCTATGAATGAAGTTGATACATCTAATGTGGAGCCAATGGCTCATGCAATAGATTTTGTAAACGTAATGAGAGAAGATAAAGTATATTATGAACAATCTAAAGAAGAGCTTATGAAAAATGCACCTGATGAAGAGAATGGCTTCTTTAGAGTACCGAAGATTAATTGAGGAAGGCAATAAGGCAGTAAGGCAGTAAGGTAATAAGTTGTTTCTTATAAAATTTAGCCAAATTGTCATTTCTCCTTATATACTTTCTCTGCTATGGAGAAAATGATGACAAAATATATTTTTATAACAGGTGGTGTTGTTAGTTCGTTGGGTAAAGGAATTATTGGAGCATCATTAGGTAAGCTATTAAGAGCAAGAGGGTTTGCAGTTGCTATTCAAAAATTTGACCCATATATTAATGTTGATCCGGGAACTATGAGTCCGTTTCAGCACGGAGAGGTTTTTGTAACAGACGACGGGGCTGAAACAGATTTGGATTTAGGTCATTATGAAAGATTTATTGATTCAAATTTCTCTCAATTAAGCAGTGTAACATCAGGGAGTGTTTATCAAACTGTTATAAATAAAGAACGCAGGGGGGACTACTTGGGCGCTACAGTTCAAGTTATTCCGCATATTACAAATGAGATTAAATCCAGAATTGTAAAAGCGCAAAAACAGTTTAAACCTGATTTTCAAATTATAGAAATTGGGGGTACTATAGGTGATATTGAAGGCTTGCCGTTTATTGAAGCAATCAGACAATTTAAAACTGAAGCAGGAATCGGAAATGCTATAAATATTCATTGTACACTTTTACCTTATTTGCAGACATCAGGTGAATTAAAAACAAAACCTTCGCAACACTCTGTTTCTGTGTTAAGAAGTTATGGCTTGCAGCCTGAAATTCTTGTTTGTCGTACGTCAAAAGCCATTCCAAAGACAGAAAAAGAAAAACTCGCTTTATTCTGTTCTGTTGCAAAAGATGCAGTTATAGAGTGCAGAGATATGAAAAGTATTTATGAAGTTCCGCTTGCACTTGAGGAACAGAATTTTGCAAATGTTGTTTTAAAACTCTTGCAAACACCTGAACAAAAGCCGGATTTATCAGCTTGGACAAAGCTTGTAGAAAGAATAAATCATCCAAAGGCAAGTATAAAAATTGCGATTGCAGGAAAATACACAAAACTTTCTGATGCCTATATCTCGGTTGTTGAATCTATTAAGCACGCAGGTTATTCTGATGAAGTTAAGACAGAGATTAAATGGATAAATTCTGAGGAATGCGTTGATTGGGATAATTGCAAAGAGCTTATGAAAGATGTAGACGGTGTAATTGTTCCCGGTGGATTCGGCATTAGAGGTATTGAAGGTAAGCTTAATGTTATTAAGTACGTAAGAGAAAACAATGTTCCGTTTTTAGGAATTTGCTTAGGTATGCAATGTGCCGTTATTGAATATGCAAGAAATGTTGCTAAAATTCAAGGTGCTAATTCAACAGAATTTGATGAGAATGCAGTAAATCCTGTTATTGATTTAATGCTTGAACAAAAGAATGTTAAGGGTTATGGGGCGACAATGAGATTGGGTGCCTATGATTGTAAAATAAAATCAGGTACCAAAGCTCATGATGTTTACGGTTCAAATAAAATATCAGAACGTCATAGACACAGATATGAAGTTAATACTGATTATATAGAACAATTAAAGAAAGCAGGGCTTGTATTTTCAGGTATGTCGCCGGATGGAATGTTATCTGAGATTGTAGAACTTCCAAATTTGGATTGGTTTGTGGCTTGTCAGTTCCATCCTGAATTTAAATCAAGACCGGAAAGACCGCATCCGTTGTTTAAAGGTTTAATTGATGCAGTTATTAAACAGAAAAATTTAGTTTAGCCTTAAAAAAGCTTCAATTTTAGCTTTAACTGATGTTGTTGCATAATCATCAATATCAATATATAATCCGTTGTATTTATCTGCTAAATATTTCGCAAGCTGTGTTTTTGAACAGAAGGCTTGAGCATAAAATACTGTCGGTACGTTTGGATTAACATACATTTCCAAATCTATGTCCGCAGGTGTACCTGCTTCAACGCATCTTGTCCAACCGTAAACGTGGGTTGTATCGGGGAAAAGTTTAAGTATTTCTAAATCATTAGGCGGCACTCCCCAAAAACCTGGGGTAAACATAGGATTTGATGAAGTGTTATTTTCAGGTATAACAGCCTCTTTATATTCCGATTTTGTATTAGCGATAATATTCCCTGTTATCGTTTGTATTTTATTGATTAGCGGGATATTGCTTCTGCATATTTTTATTTCTTTTTTAGGTTCTATTTCCTCAAATATTGTTTGAAGAACATTAAACCCCATATCAGCAAGAATTTTTGAAGCAAACCAACCGCTATCGCATTTGTCTTTGCCGATTGGCGCAAGTATTAAATCAGGCTTAAGATAAATAGTGTTATCTATTATATTCCTTATTATTTTGCAATAAGATTCAGGAAGAATGTTTGTTTTCGGATAGTTAAAATCAATATCCAAATCTATCCATTCGGCGCTTGGATATTTTTCTTTTGTTTCTTTAATTATATTCGGGTGCGGATATCCCCAAAAACCTATTTTGAAAATGTTTTTCATAGACTAATAATAGCATAAATAAATTTGATAAAATTATTTATAATATGGTATAATTTTGTTGTGATAAAAAGGAGTATATATGAGCGAAAATATTGAGATTAAAACAATAGACGGAGTTGATGAGGTTCGTTTTTTACCAAAAGGTGTTTGCAGTAAATTGATGAATTTAAAAATTAAAGATAACAAAATTTTATCAATGGAAACAGTAGGAGGTTGCAGCGGTAACCTTAAAGGTATTGGTTCTCTTGTAGTTGGAATGGATATAAACGAAGTAATCTCAAGACTACAAGGACTTCCATGCGGAAGCAGACCTACAAGCTGCCCTGATCAACTATCTGTTTGTTTAGGATTATATTTGGAAGAAAAATCAAAAGTTGCTGTATAATAGATAGATTTCCCCGCCCCTTGAGGGAGGGGACTGAGGGGTGGGGTATATGCATAATATTACATTAATAAAAGGTGATGGTATAGGACCTGAAATTTCTGATGCGGTTCTTAAAATAATAGAAGCTTCAGGTGTTCAAATAAATTGGGATGTACAAACAGCAGGAGCTGATGTTATTGAAATAGAAGGTGTCCCGCTTCCTGAGAGGGTTATTGATTCTGTTAAAAAGAATAAAATTGCCTTAAAATCACCTGTTACTACACCTATTGGCAAGGGGTTTCGTTCGGTTAATGTTCAATTAAGAAAAGAATTGGATTTGTATGCAAACCTTAGACCTTGTTATAATCTTCCTAATGTCAAAACAAGATATGACGGAGTTGATATTGTTGTAGTAAGAGAAAATACAGAGGACTTGTATGCGGGTATTGAACACCAAGTTGACGAAGATACAATGGAAAGTATTAAACGCATTACTCGTTCTGCGTCTGAAAGGATTGCAAAATTCGCATTTGATTATGCGGTAAAGAATAACAGAAAATTTGTAACAGTTGTTACAAAAGCCAATATTTGTAAACTTTCTGATGGATTATTTCTAGATTCAGCCCGTAATATCGCTAAAAATTATAATTTACCCCTGAAAGAGATTTTGGTTGATAATTGTTGTATGCAGCTGGTACAAAACCCTAATCAGTTTGATGTTCTACTATTACCAAACTTGTATGGTGATATAGTTTCTGATTTGTGTGCCGGTCTTATTGGTGGTCTTGGAGTCGCACAGGGAGCAAATATCGGTAACGATTATGCGGTATTTGAACCTGTTCACGGTTCTGCTCCTGATATAGCAGGTCAGGATAAGGCTAACCCGACAGCTATGCTTATGTCAGCTATTGAGATGTTGAATTATATAGGTGAAGTGGAAGCCGGTAAAAAGATTAAATTTGCATTATTTGATACCCTAAAATCAGATATAAAAACTGCAGATCTGGGCGGTTCCGTTTCTTGCAGTAAATTTACAAATGAAATTATTTCACGATTGTAAACTTTTGTAAACAAATTAAGACCTTCTGAAATTAGCCATTTTATTTATACTTTATATACATGAGGTATAGTAAGATGGCAGTAAAATTTACAACAGAAACAAATAATAATGAGTTTGTAAAAACTACATCGACTGATGTTAAAAGTACACAGATTAGCGGTGCTCTTTCTTCTGGTAATGTTGGTTCTGTTAATGCTACATCTGAAACTCTTTCTATAGAAAAAACTAAAAATAATGCAGAAATAAATAAATTAAAGCAAGAGATTGATACTAAGTGCAGTCTGTTAGGAGTAACAAGTCAACAACTTTTCAGTACTTTTAGTCAAAATATTTTACAAGAAGAATATTTGACTGTTGAAATTTGCAAAAAGCGTTTAGAAGCATTAGAAGCTGCAATTAAAGATGCTACTAAAAACGGAAAACTTGATAAAGAAAAAGCTATTGAGTTGGCAAAAGATTATGTAATAGCTTTAAATACACGTTGGTCAATTGAAGGTATAAAAAAACAAAATCAAAAATGTGGTGAACAGTCTCTTAGAGAAAGACTTATTAAAGCAGGTTTTTTAAAGAATAAAAATGGTAATGAATCACCGGAAGAACTTGAAAAAGCTGCTGAAATATTCTTTAAAAAGTTTTTCATAGGAAAACTTTCTGATGCTAAGACTGAAAAAGAAAAAAATAAGATTATTACAGAGCAGTTACAAACATTTGGTAGGATTTTAATCAATACTAAAGGAGAAGATAGGACAGTAATTGTAAAGGCAGTAAAAAACTTATTCAAAGAAAACAGAGTTGAAGGTACAAAAAATTTATTCATCAGTGCAATTAGTGATGAACAAAAGCACGAAATGGCAGCTAAATTAAGAGCTGAAATGCCAGAGATTGCAGAAGGATTAAGCGATGAAGCCTTAGTTCAGATTGAATCTTTGAGAGTTATAAATTTATCTGCTGAAGATAAAAAACAATTACCGGAAGAAGTTAAAGCTGAATGGAATCAATTCTGTCAAAAGTTTAGTGAAAAAGACAGAGAAGTTGTCTCAAACTACTATGCAAACCGTTGTTCAATTGATGACGTACCTGAAAATTATAAAGAAGCTTTCAAAGAATATACTTACTTAGTTAACAAAATGTCAGGGGATAAGATTGGTCTTGTTCCAAGAGATACTGCATTAACAGAAACAGAACAGTTTGATGTAAATAAAAATTTAGATTCAAATATTCAAGGTTTTGGTGATGCCGCATATAATGCAGTCCAAAATAAAACTGCTGAAATAGTTGATAAATATCCTGAAATTTTAAATATGTCAAGAGAAGAAGCTGTATCATATTTAGACAAAGTTTCAGACGGCAAATTTTCAGCAATAGCTAAAGAATCAAATGTAGCACCTAATCTTTTTAAAGGTGATGCAGCTTCTAAGTTAGGCGTTGGGCTTGAACAGAATATAACCAAAGAAAATTGCTGGACAACAATGGCTGCAGTCGATAATAAGTTACAAAAGTTATACGAAGAAGATAAAAAAGAAGCAAAAGTTCCCTTTATAGTAGAATCTTATGGTCAAACTTCAAATAAAACAACATTTGATAAATTCCAAACTTTAAAGGGACTTTCATCTAAGGATATTCTTGACGGCCTTGCTAATAAATTTATAAAAATTGGTGATGTCCTTGATAAATATAATGATTTAACCCAATCTGCAAAAGATTTTCTTAATAAGTTTATAGAATCTATGTCGACAGGTATTCAAAATTATTTGTTAAATGGTTTAAGCGGCAATATTGTAGTAAAAATAGCTAAACATACTAACATTGATTTTTCAAAATTAGAACTTAATTCATTAACATATGATGAAAAGCAGCAGATTAAACAAATTCAGGAAGAAAGAAGCAGAGAAACAAAAGTAAACTCATAAAAACCACCCCGCAGGATTAACCTTTGGGGTGGCTTCAATGTATAACTCTTTATATTTCTTGTGTAGCGTATATAAATTATTATAGTAAGTTCAATGCAATACTTGGTGTTTGGTTTGCAGTTGAAAGAAGTGTAGCGGAAGATTGTTGCAAAATTTGATATTTAATATAGTTAGAAGATTCAGTTGCAACGTCAGCATCCTTAAGTGATGAGTTAGCTGATACGATGTTCTCCTTTTGTACACTTATTGCATCAACAGCTGATTCAACACGGTTCATATAAGCACCGATTAATGACGTTCTGCTTGATACGTTTGTAATAGCATCATCGATGAATGTTAAGAATTCACGAGCAGTAGCATCATCTGTGTAAACTGCATCACAAATTGCTGTGATACAAGATTTATTTGCACTTGTTGTTCTGTTGTCTTTCCAGTCGTAAACATTATCTTCAATCTTCTTATAACCTTTTATTTCATAGTTATATTCACGATTATCATCAGATATTTTAGTACCACCTTCTATTCTTGCTTGTAAAGCAGCAGTAGCACCAGGATCTCCCTTTCTCATGTACCATGCTTGGTTAGGACCTGTAGCCCCAGGATTAGCCGAATTTGGATTGTGAGTTAGAAGTAATGCTGTTAATGTAGCTGCTTCGAACAAGGTATATTTTAAGTTAATAATGTTGTTCTTACCTGAATTGTTACTTACTTGAAGGTTAATACCGTTTTTAGATGTAGCTGCGATACTTGTACCGTCTAAAAGCTTAACACCATTAAAGTCAATTACTGTACACAGACGGTTAATTTCTTCCATTCTTTGTTGAACTTCTGTTCTGATTGCTGTCATTGATGAAGTTCCGTAGGTACCGTTTGCTGCTTGTTCGGTCAAGTCTCTGATACGTTGTAAGTAATCACCAACGATATCAAGTACGCCTTCAGCAGTGTCCAATAGTGATAAACCCATTGCAGCGTTTGCTTCTGCTACATCATAACCTGAAATTTGGGCTTCCATTAATGTTGATACTGATGATCCTGCAGCATCGTCCTTACCTGAATTGATTTTGTAACCTGTTGTTAATCTTTCCATTGCGGTGTTCATACCGTCTGTTGCTAAAGACAAGTTACGTTGCGCTGTTAATGACGCAATGTTTGTGTTGATTGTGATTGAAGCCATAATCGATTTCCTTTCTTTTTATTTTCTTCCATGATAAGATTCTGCGTCCACAAAAATACGCAGAACCGTATGTTACATTGCAGAAATCTCTGTAATGCCTATATATACGGGATAAATGTATATTTTATTCCTTCACAGTAACATAGTATTACTTTTATTAATTATTTTTAATTCTAAATTAGTTAGATTTTTCTCTAACTTAAGGTGGAAAATTTGCAAAAAAGTAACAAGTATTGTAGAATTTTATTTATAAATTGAAGGATATTTAGAAAAATAAATGGACGTGTCGGACATATTTATTAATATATTTATAATTGCATTTTTATTATTTGTGAACGGTTTTTTTGTATCAGCAGAGTTTGCCCTAGTAAAAGTTAGAAAAACTCGTCTTGAGCAGTTAGTCAATGACGGGAATGATCAGGCTAAGGTTGCACTAAGATTAGTAAATAATGTAAACAAAATGTTGGCGGCAGCGCAATTGGGTGTTACGATAGCAAGTATTGCTTTAGGTTGGGTTGCTGAAGCTACTATGGTACAGTTGGTTACTCCGATTATTCAATATGTACCTCATGGACATATTGCTGTTCATGCAGTTGCAATACCGGTTTCATTTTTGCTAGTAACATATTTCCATGTTCTTTTGGGTGAACAGTTGCCAAAATGTTTAGCATTAAAGCATACTGAGCATTTTGCATTGTTAATTGCTCCCCCTATGGAGATGTTTATAACTATACTAAAACCTTTTGTTTGGTTATTGCAAGTTTCAGGTGATTTGTTGCTAAAGATTCTTCGCGCTGATACAGAAGATGCATCTTTAATACATTCAACAGAAGAGTTGGATATGCTTGTTGATGCAAGTTATAACGAAGGTGTATTGAATGAAACGGAAGCTGAGATGCTTCATAATATGTTTAAATTTTCTGATTTAATGGCAAAGCAGGTAATGATACCGAGAACTGATATGATTTGTGTTCCTGATGATATTTCTTATGATGAGATTAATAAACTTGCATTAGAGAATGGTTATACAAGATATCCTGTTTATGAAAAAGAAAATATTGATAAGATAATAGGTTTTATTCACGTCAAAGATTTGTACGCAATTGCAATGACTAAAGAAGAGTATTCTGTACAGTCGCTTCTAAGACCGATAATATTAATACCTGAGACAATGACTTTAGATAACTTGATGATGGAATTTAAAAAACTCCATAGCCAAATGGCAGTTGTCGTTGATGAATATGGAGGAACGTCAGGCTTAATTACTTTAGAAGATGTTTTAGAAGAAATTATTGGCGAAGTTCAAGATGAGTTTGACGAAGAAGAAGAAGAAGCTAATATTCAAGAAGTCGGAGAAAATACTTATATCGCAAATGCAATGATGAGAATGGATGAGCTTGCCGAATTTTTTGATTTAAGCTCCGATATTTTAGAAGATGATGATGTTGAAACAATAGGCGGTCTTGTTGTTAAAATATTGGGCAGAATTGCAAACGTAGGAGATACTGTTTCATTTAAAGGCCTAACTTTTACTGTAAAAGAAGTTGACGGGGCAAGGATTATACAGTTAGAGATAAAAAAAGAAAATATAGAAGAAACACCTGCTTCAGAAGAAGCATAATTTTAATCAACCAATTTTAATGTAAATTTTTGTAACAATTTTCGAAAAAATAGCTAAAAAAGCTAAAGTTTTTAGACAAAAGTGCCGATAACCATGTAAAAGGGACAAAAAAAGGAATATCAAACCATGGGAATGGCGGCATCACAAGCAAGATTGTTGTCAATAACCGCAAGAATCCACGATGTAGAGTACCAAGCACAACAGATACAGAGTAGGAAG
>CACYKP010000008.1 GCA_902775025.1 uncultured bacterium
CATCAATAATTGAAATTGTTTTTTCAAACCGAATAGATTTTATATAATCGCCGTTATAATCTTTTTTACTTTTTATATTTATATTATATTTCGGAATTGTGTTGTTTTTTGTCGGTTTGAATACATTAAATACAGGTTTAAAATTTTTTATTGCGAATTCCATATTATTATATAAAACCGTCAAAAAAAATTTTGCGGTTTATAAGCTAAAATTATTATTTATTTTCGGAATTATACCTTCTTGCACATCTTTTTTAAACTGTATTACCCCTCACTAACTCTGTCTTGGATTTGCTCCACGCTCGAATAGCTCCGCCTTTTATGCCTTACGGCATAGTCGGCTTCGTATTCTCGCTATCTGGCATTAATGCCGTACGCAAATCCGCTCCCCATAAGTGGCGAGAACCCCTTCACCTTAAGGGGAAGCTTGGGAAGGGGTGTATTACATGGGATAATTCCGTTTATTTTATTGAGGTGAACTAAAACGACTAAAACTATATGCTTTTGTATTTATGATAAAATTATTATATCAATACATGAGAGGATAAATATAATGGAAAGATTTTATGCAACGACTGCAATAGACTATGTTAACGGTGCTCCGCATATAGGACACGCTTATGAAAAGATTTTGACAGATGTTATTTATAGACACTATACCCAAAGATGTGATAACACCTTCTTTTTAACCGGTACAGATGAACACGGGATTAAAATCCAAAAAACATCTGCAGAAAAAGGTATGACACCAAAAGAATTTTGTGATATGAATGCCCAAAGCTTTAAAGATGCTTGGAAAAAATTAGACATAGGATATTCAAAATTCATAAGAACAACCGATGATTATCACGAAAAAGTTGTACAAAAGATTTTCCAAAAACTTGTTGATAAAGGTGATATTTATAAACACGCTTACACAGGACTTTATTGTTCAGGGTGTGAAGCATTTTTGAGCGAAAAAGACCTAACTGAAGACGGACTTTGTCCCGACCACCAAAAGAAACCTGAAGTTGTAAGCGAAGAAAACTATTTCTTTAAACTAACAAAATATAAAGATGCGATTATTAAGCATATTCAAACACATCCTGATTTTATAATGCCGTCTTGGAGGGCAACAGAGGTTCTTAATCAATTGGAACATATTGAAGACATATCAGTTTCACGTTCAAAATCAAATGTAAGCTGGAACATTCCCGTTCTGGGCGATGACGAGCAAGGTATTTATGTTTGGATAGATGCGCTTTCAAATTATATAACAGGCATCGGTTATGATCCTGACGGCTCAAGCGAGCAGTTTAATAATTTGTGGCCTTGCGATGTTCACGTTATAGGTAAAGATATTCTTAAATTCCATAGTATTTATTGGATTGGAATACTTATGGCACTTGAGCTTCCGCTTCCTAAACATATTTTTGCTCACGGCTGGATTACAATAGACCAAACTAAAATGTCAAAATCGTTAGGTAACGTAATCTCACCGACATCAATATTGGAGGCATTTAATCTTGAAATTCCTGATCCTCTAAGATATTACATGGCAGTTGCTGCACCTTGCGGAAAAGACGGAAACTACTCTGACGATGATTTTAAAGAAAAAGTAAACGCTCATCTTGCAAATTCTATGGGCAACCTTTTGAACAGAACTCTATCAATGCTTGTAAAATACTTTGACGGTGATATTAAACCTGAGTTTTTGGGCAAAAATGAGCTTGCTGATCAGGCAATTGAAACAATAAAAGCAGTAAAACATCACTTTGATTACTTTGAAATAGCTGAAGCAGGACAAAAAATTATTGAGCTTGTTGATATTACAAACAAATACGTTACTGATAATGCACCTTGGACACTTGCAAAAGAAGGTAATATGGAAAAATGCGGAGTTGTTTTAACAAACGTACTTGAAGTTATGTGCGTTATAACATCACTTATTTACCCCTTCTGCCCGAATATAGCACAAGCGATGTCTGAACAATTAAGCTTTGATTTGAATACAAAGCTGGATGATTTAACTTGTTCTAACTTAAAATCAGGACATTTAATCGACAAAGAAAACATTAAACCTGTATTCTTAAGAATGGATAGCGAACTTGCCGACAAAAGCAAAAAGGGGTAAAGGGGTAAAGGGGTAAATATAATTTACGTTTTTTAGCAAAAGACCACGCCCTGTCGTCATTCAGAGCGTAAGCGAAGAATCGCCACAACTTTTTGCAATACACAGTTTTTGTCTCGGTTTAGTAAAACCGACCTATAAACTGGCATTTAGAGAGGGTAACCGCTCGTTCAATGGTTCAAAACAATCTATAAATGATTTCATTTTGAATATTAATTGCGTATTCCAGCGTTATTGTTTCAGGAATATAATCTTGCTTTTCACATGAATTTTTTGTTGTTTTGATTAAGCCGCATACGTCAACTGCCATCTTTTCAAGTTCTTCTATATCTTCTTGCGTTAGCATAGCATTCTCCTTTATGTAAAGTTTTGTATAATCATAGAAGCAAATTTGCTTTTTTGGAAGCAAAATAGCTTCTTAAATTATATAAAGTTGAAACAATTTTGTCAATAATGATACAATTTAGTTGCGAAAGAGAGTAGTACAAAATGTCATCAAAAGAAACAGTAAAAATATTATTAGTAAAAAGAAACATGAAAGTAAAAACTTTGGCGGAACAGTTAACTGAACAAACTGGGAAAAAATATTCTCGTCAGGTTCTGTCAAGAAAAATCAATCGTAGTACAATTAATTATGACGAGATGGAAGAAATAGCAAAAATTCTCGGGTATAAGATAGTTTTTGAAGACATAGAGGGAAAATAATTATGATAATGCTTGCAGTTGGGTTGCTTTTAAGTTTAGTGTTATGCCTTTTATTTGGCGTACCATATATTGATTTTTTGAAAAAGAAAACGATAGGTCAGTATGTTCTTGACCTTGCTCCTGAGGCACATGCAAAGAAACAGGGAACTCCTACAACAGGTGGTGTATTTATAATAACCGCTATAATTATAGCTTCTATAATAACTTTGTACATGGCACAGCAAGCAGGTAATGCATCTTGGATAATTCTTATTACACTTGGGTTTATGGCGCTTGCAGGATTGCAGGATGATTACTTAAAAATTAAGGGAAAGGAAAATAAAGGTTTAAGTCCGAGAGGCAAACTTGTCAGACAAATTCTTATTGCTCTTATTCCTACAATATACGCTATGGCACAATATGGAACGGTCATTACTCTGGGTTCAAAGAGTTTTGATATATGGTATTTGTATCCTATTTTATCTGTTTTTATCATAACAGGAGCATCAAACGCATATAACTTGACTGACGGACTTGACGGGCTTGCAGCATCAACAGGAATTCCTGCATTTTTGGCTTGTGGAATATTGGCATTCTATGGCGGTCATACCGATGTAGCAATCATTTCAGCCTGTGTCGTCGGGGCTTTAATCGGTTTTTTGAGATACAACAAACCTAAAGCACAAGTATTTATGGGTGATACAGGTTCTTTGGCGCTCGGAGGTTTACTCGGGACGCTTGCTGTTATAGGAAGATTTGAGCTCCTTTTAGCTATTTTGGGCGGTGTTTTTGTCATGGAAACATTATCTGTAATTATTCAGGTAACAAGTTATAAATTAACAGGCAAAAGAGTGTTCAAGATGTCGCCTATACATCACCATTTTGAACTTTGCGGACATAGTGAAAAGCGTATAGTGATTGAATTTGCAATAGTTTCTCTAATTTTGTCTATCATAGCCGTTGGATTGAATTTTATAATCTAAATACTTACCACTATACAATTGAAAATTTGTTTTCTTTTGAAAAATGTTCTTCTCTTAATTCATTTAATCTTTCACGGGCAAAAACCGCATCTTCTGAAAATCTTTTTATTTCTAAGAATTTTTTGTAATAACGGATAGCATCTTTATATTTTGCCATTTTGTCAAAACTCATTGCTATTCCTAGATAAGCTTTATAATAATCAGGGTTACGTTTTATCAATTGGAAAAAGGTACAAGATGCCTCCATATAGCTGCCCATTCCCATAAGCATTGCAGCTTTGTTATAGTACGCTTTTAAAAATTCAGGGTTTGTTTCGATAAGCTTGTTATAAATCATGAGTGATAAATCTGTTTCATTAACAAGCTCGTGTGCAATTGCTAACTGGATTTGTGCTTCAAGATTTTCTCGATTAATCAGAATAGCTTTAATCAAATACTGAATAGCTTCTGCAGGGCGTCCGTCAAGCAGATGACAAACTCCTAATTCAAAAAAGTATTCATCGTTTGAATCATCAATTTCAACTATCTTTAATAACGTATTAATTGCTTTTTTATATTCTTTTAAATACTTGTATGCACTTGCAAGTCCCGAATACGCTTTAATTTCATTTCTATCAAGCATAATTGCCTGCAAATAAGTTTGAACAGCATCTTGATACATTTTAGCAAATCTTAAAGCATCAGCTTTAACGCACAGATTATACGCTTTAGAATGCTCAGGCATAGTAACTTTTGACATTACTTTAGCCAAATTCTTATTTACAGACAAATCAACCTGCATACTCTTCTCCCTCTTCTATAGTAAACAATTGGGAATAAAAGAGTATCAACCGGAGGATTTAAATTTATTAGACCATTTGGTCTATTTATATAATTAGTTCGCCTATTTTACATTAGGGAAAATATAAATCTTTCCGTCATCTCCCCGCCATCTTATGAATCCCATTTTCGGAGTTTTATCCAAGTCAAAAACGGATACTAATGCCCAATTACCGGAAATTTTAGTTAGTTTTATTGATTTTGCATAATTAATCTTAGCTACACTTTGGGACAAATCATCACTCTTTGAGTGCAGAATATCAACAGAATCAGGAGCATCCTTTAATATTTTCAAACCATATTTTCTGCCATACATGTTGTAAAAATTAAGCCACGGCATGAATTGAAAACGGTCTTCCGTCATAACCCAGCCTTTTGCCCCTGTTTTTTTATCATATATTATCTCAACCCAGCCATCATCACCTATATCTGAAACATATATAAAACCAAGTTTTCTTTCATTTATTAAAACACCAAATAATCCATCAGGCATGGTTTCAGGATTATACGATAAATCAAATTTTCTTAATACATTGGAATTCGCTTCAGGATGTGAAAAAATTGTTAATGTATCACCTGTTTGATAAACTCCGATTGCATCTTTTGGAATTGCATTTGTATAATATGGAAATGTATCCGCAAATACAGGCAACAATAACATCATAATTAACATTAATATAAACTTTTTCATCTCTGTTCCTTTAATCTTTCCTATGAACTTACCTAATATTTTACATTCTATATAACGAAAACTCAATGTTTAATGTTCAATAAAAAATAATATGATATAATCAAAAAAAAAGGAAAAATTATGACAACAGCACTATATGCAGGAAGTTTTGACCCGATAACACTGGGACATTTGGATATAATAGAACAAAGCGCTAATATTTTTAACAGGGTTATAATCGGTATAGCTTATAATTCGGAGAAAAAAGGATTTATTTCCGTTCCGGACAGACTAGAACTTATAAAAGAATCTGTAAAACATTTTTCAAATTGTGAGGTTTTTTCTTATGAGGGATTAACCGTAAATTTTGCAAAAGAACACAATGCTTCCGTTTTAATCCGTGGCATAAGGAATTCTGCGGATTTTGAATATGAACTTCAACTTTCAAGGGTAAATTTTGATTTAAACAAAAATATTAAAACTGTATTTTTAACTTCAAAACCTGAATACAACCACATTTCATCTACAGCTATAAGAGAATTGCTATTACATAAATGCGATATTTCAAAATACGTTCCCGCATCAGTAAGTAATTACTTTCAAAAAATTTAGATTATTTATCCCTCATGATATTTTGTTAAAAGCGTTTTGACCTGTTGAGTAAATTCTTCCTGATTAAAGTTTTCTTTACATATATAATAGTCTACATTTAAGCTAGATAATCTTTCCATTGCAATATTTTTTGCAATAGAACTCATTACTATAATAGGAATATCCGCATACATTTCATCTGCCTTAAGCATACTTACAAACTGATACCCATCAATTTGAGGCATTGTTAAATCCGTAATAATTAAATCGTAATGATTCATCTTAAGTTTTACAAAAGCTTCTTCCGCTTCTGCAACAACGTCAACCATAAAGCCTGAATTAAGTAAAATATTTTTTATCATTGTTCTGGTAGTTATAGAGTCATCAAGAATAAGTATTTTTTTATAAGACAATATGTCTGCAGGCAAAAGATTTTGGTTTGCAGCCGAATTTATTGCTTTATTAAAGTCATAATGAAGTATGTCTTGCATGTTTAAAATCAAGCAAAGTTCACCTGATGCAAGGTTTGTAATTCCTGATATATTTTTGACTTTATATAACGGTGCCGACAATTTTTTCTGTAATATATCCTGATCGCCCAAAAGTTTATCTACCACCAAGCCGACAGTTTTTTCATCGGATTCAATAATCAATATCGTTTCCTTTTCCCCCCTCGGTTCAGGTGTCATATCCAAGATATCTGACATATAGTAAAGCGGAATAATATTTCCGTTATAAACAATAGAACGAATTCCGTTATTTGTTTTTATTTCAGATTGCTTCTTAACAATAAATGTTGTAATAACTTGAATAGGTATCGCAAAAGTCTGCCCTGAAATTTTTACTAAGAAAACTCTTAAAGTTGTTAATGTAACCGGAATTTCTATATGAATACAACTTCCTTTACCAAATTCCGATATTACTTTTACCTTACCGTTAAGTTGAGATATTTTTGTTTTAACTACATCAAGCCCAATACCTCTTCCTGAAATGCTTGTAATTGAATCACCCGTAGTAAATCCTGGCCAGAAAATAATATTCATAATTGCTTCATCCGTCATTGAAGCAATATCTTCTTTTGTTAAAAAACCTCTTGAAACAGCCCTATCTTTGATTTTTTCCAGATTAAAGCCCCTTCCGTCATCTGCTACATCAATGATTACAGTATTATCATCTTGTTTTGCAGAAAGCATAATTCTTCCTACAGGATCTTTTCCTGCAGAAATTCTTTCTTCCTTTGTTTCAATACCGTGGTCAATTGCGTTTCTGAGTATATGAATAAGAGGAGTTTTAATCTCTTCAATAATCTTTTTATCTGCACAAGTATCCTTACCTTCTATCTCAAAATCAATATCTTTACCTTTTTCGCTTGCTATATCACGAACCATTCTAGTAAAGGAATTAAATACTGTAGAGATAGGAAGTACACGAATATTTTTAACCATTGACTCCATCTCATCAATAATTAATCTCATTTTCATATCGTCTTCTTTTGAAGAACGATATAGTGAGTTCAAATCATATATGGTTCTTGAGACATTTTGCGTAATATCAGACAGCAGCGAGAAAACCTGCTTTACAAATGCAGTTGTGTATTGTTCGGGATTTTCTGCCTGTAAATATTTACGATTATAGTATCTTAAATAATTTGATGTTTTTAATAAATCCTTTTGACAATTTTCATTTGCATTTTTTATTGAATCAATTTTATCAAGATTTTTTTCGGTTTTAATCTTTGTAATAATAAGCTCGCCAAGCTGATTAACAAGCAAATCAAGCTTTTGAGCATTAACGTGAAGGGTTTTAATCTCTGTTGAAGAAGAAGATTTATTAGTTTGAGCTGTTTGAGCTGAAAGCGTTTTAATCTCATTAACACCTGAGTCTTTTTTGTAGCTTAACTCAAGCAATTGTTTCATAATTTCCAGTTGTTGAACAATCAAATCGCTGTCAATGTTTTCATTTGGAGAGGCGCAATACTCAATCCCGCTTTTTAATGTTTGAACCATTTGTTCTTCAAGTTGTACAGAGTTTTCAACAACAAAATCCAAGATTTCTAATATTGCATTTAATATTTCCAATATGTTGGAATCGTCAACATCTTCTTTGAGTTTTAGTATATCTTCTTTAATTTCTGTTGTATAAACACTGCTACCTTGCAGCATAGACATTTTTTCAGCAACATCAAAAAATGAAAACCCCTTAGTTTCTGTTTGAATGCAAGAAGTAGTAAATTTAGATGCTGCAGAACTTAGTTCATTTCTTAATTCCAAAATTTCACTAACGGTAAGCGTATTCGTTCCATTCATTACAAAATCAATTTTTGTTATGATATTTTCTAAAGAAGATTTAATCTCATACATATCAGTATCTTTAAAATATGCATAAATTTTTTCGACTTCTTCTTTTAGAATAACCGTATCTTGAGACTCTTCTTCAGGAACAATACTGTCTATTATTTCAAAGCAAGAATTAAATCCTAAATTAATCTCTTCTTGATGTGCTGATAGATTTTTTTGAGCATCATCGCTAATAGAACCTATTTCTATATTTGTTTCTCCAATTTTAGGCAGATTAAATTCACTCATATCGATTCCAGGTATATCGAGCCCCGGAATTTCCAGCCCCGGAATTCCGCCTTGAGAATTGTTCGGCAAAATATCATTTTGACTACCAACCTCTATATCAAGAATGTATTCCAAATTTGAAATAGCATCCTTATAACGTTCATCAATAATTTCTCTGCCGTTTTTTATTGATTCCTGTATATAATCAGAAACTATCTCTAACGAACGGGAAACTAAATCTATAATACGATACTCTAATGTTAATTTAGAGTCATTAACGGCGTCAAAAATATCTTCCATTTTGTGAATTAAATCTTGAATGTTGTTAAAGCCAACCATCCTTGTTGCGCCCTTCAAGCTATGAAGGTCGCGGTAGACTTCTGCAATAATTTCTTTATTGGCAGGTGTTTTTTCAAGAGCTTCAAGGTTAGAAAATAACCTTTCGATTATATCATCACTTTCACCTTGAAAAATCTGCATTAATTCACTATTATCGTTATTTAAAAAATCCATTTTCTATACTTTTAGACTTTTATTATGCATTATTTTTTTTAGAAGACTTTATATCATTTGATAAATTGTTAAGCTTAGATATTTTCTCAGCATGGCTATTTAAAAACTGCATAAAATCAGAAGATATTGTTACCATCTCTTCATCTATACTGCCCAGTTTTTCTATAATATCACTTTGCTTTTGAGCATTGTTGTTAATGGCTTCTAACGAATCTAGAACTTCTTTAATTAATACAAGTAAAGTTTCAGAATCAGAAGAAAGAGTATTTATATCTCTTACAACAGACTCAATTTCCTTAGTGCCTTCTTCTGTAGCCATTACGGTAGAGTTAGTTGTGTATTGTATATTGCTTGTAAGCGACGTAATTTTTGTAATTGCCTGCTTCGATTCATCTGCAAGCTTTCTGATTTCACCTGCAACTACTGCAAAACCCTTACCATGTTCACCGGCTCTTGCCGCTTCAACTGCGGCGTTAAGTGCAAGCATATTGGTTTGTTCAGCGATATCATCAACAACACTGATTGTACTTCCGATTTGTTGAGAATGTTCTGAAAGTTCAAGGATTAATTCTGCAATCATTTGAATTTTTTGTCTTAAAACAAGCATTTTTTCTGCATTAGCAGAAATAAAATCATGCTCCTTCTGTGAAAAATTTATCGATTGGCTTATTTGCTTTTCTGTATTTTTTGACATTGTAACAGAATCTTCTGATATAACTTTTAATTTATCTAACAAATTTGACATTGCTTTATTGTTAGAAGATATTGTTTCAAATTTTATTTTTTGGTTATTAACAGATTCCAAAACTTGTTCTGTTGCTGCAAGAATTGATGCGGATTGTTGATTAAAAGATTGTTGTATAATTTTTGCAATCCAATGTTTTGTAATAAAAATTGACAAAAAATTAATAACTGTAATCACAGTAATAAATATGAAGATATCGTATGGTGCAATTTTCTTTGTAATTGCAAAAATTAAAAATAATATGATTGATAAAATAAAAACACCTATATCGATAAAACATTTTATATTAAATTTTTGTTCTAAATCAGAATGCCATTCTCTATCCACTTCTGCTCTCCTATAGTTTTTTTTAAACATTTATTATATAATTATCTTATACTAAAACTTGAGAAATTGGAATATATTAATAAATATGACTGTTAAAATTTTATTGGTAGAAGATAGTGATTCACAGCGAGAATTTTTAAAAGAGGGGCTTTCTAACCACGGATTTGAAGTAGAAATTGCAAGAAATGGTGCAGAAGGATACAAAAAACTTTTTGAGTATGTTCCGGACTTGGTCATTTCTGATATAATGATGCCCGCAATAGACGGTTACCAGCTATGCAGACTAATAAAAAATAAAGACGAAACCAAAAAAATTCCGGTTATACTTTTAACCATGCTGGATAAAAAAATAGATAGTTTTTGGGGGAAAAAGGCAGGAGCACAATTATTTCTGTCAAAATCAATTGATATAGAGGAGCTTATTAAAAATATTAATGCGACATTAAGACGGTATCCCGTAACAGCAGAGTATAAGGCAGCAATGACCGCGCAAATCTCAGGAGATAACTCAGCACAATCACAATTAAATGTAATTCTTAATGATTTATTGTTAAAATCAGTTTTTGCCAATGAATTTCGTAATTTGAGCGACTTTTTAAATTATGAAAGAATTTTAGTAGAAAAGTTATTTTCTTTGTTGAGTTCTTTTGTAGAATACCACGTTGCAGGGGTTTATTTTGCATCGCCGGATAACTTTTCAGAAAATATTTTATACATAGATACTTTAGGAAGAAATCTTTCGAAAAATCTTCTTTCCGATATCCAGTATGATTTTTTTAGAAAACTGGAAGAAATAAAACCCATTAGAGACAACAAGTTTGAAGTTGTAAGAATGTTATTGGGAAAAGAAATGGATTATTCTTTTAACGATATGAAGTCAAAAATTATCATCCCTTTGGTATTCGATAAAAAACTTATCGGCGGAATTTGTTTCTATACTCGTTCCGATACAGATTATGCATCATTTAGATTCTTTGATATTATGATTAGCGAACTTCTTGCTATCTTCAAGATGAAATATCAATACACCGAAAAAGAATTTATGTCCGTTCTTGACGGTTTGACTGGACTGTATAACAGACGCCAGTTTGAGCTTGGTTTGGAACAAGAATTCAATCGTACAAAACGTCATCCTGCTGATTTTAGCTTGGCAATATTAGATATCGACTTCTTTAAAAAGGTTAATGATACATACGGGCATCAATACGGTGATTATGTTCTAAAAACAGTGTCCGACTTAATGAAATCGTCTTTCAGAAAAACCGATTTGTTATACAGATACGGCGGTGAAGAGCTTGTAATGATAATGCCTGAAACAAACATTGAAGGTGCATTAATTCCGGTTCAAAGGTTGCGCAAGGCTATAGAAGATTACGCTTTTGAATATAATGGTGTTAAAGCAAAAGTAACTGCAAGTATAGGTTTAACTATGAACTTCATTGAGTTTAAGAACGCTACTGAGCTTCTTAAATCCGCAGACGAAGCTTTGTATAAAGCTAAAGAAAGCGGCAGAAACAGGGTAATTATTCACGAAGGAAATGCTCATGATTAGTGATATAAGTTATATTGAACAGAAAAAAAATACTCATCTGTGCTTTAAGCTGGGAACAAGTCAGTATGCCGTGAATACGTCTAATGTACTTGAGATAATGAAGCTCCCTGCTCTTGATTATCCTCAAAAGCTGCCCAATAATATCATTGGACTTTTAAAATATAATAATTTTGTGATTAACGTAATTGATATACGTTTTTATTTGAATATTGAAGTTACACCATATACTGCAAATAGTGAACTGTTAATCGTAAAGACGGACGAAACAATTTTCGGTATTATAACAGATAAGGTTATTGGGATTGTTCCGTTTGAGTCTTCAAGAATTGATACAATACCTTTTGTTGATAATAAAACGATTATTGATTCAATTTATAAAGAAAACCAAAATACAGTATTTATTATAAACATATATTCAATAGAAAATTTGTTAAAACAAACAGTCAACGTAGATAATGTAGATATTCAAGCACTTTTTCCAAGTGATGCAGCTTCTGTTTCCATAATGAAACATAGAATGCAGGAAATTACAGAGAAATCAACTCTTTCCCTAATGAGTGAAGGTTTACATACAAAGAAAAAATTAATATCTTTTAACTTGAATAATGATTTATACTGCATAGAATTGGATTATGTAAAAGAGGTTTTGAAAGATACAACAATCACAAATGTACCTGGTACTCCTGATTTTGTGGAAGGAATTATGAATTTGCGAGGAGATTATATAACTGTAATCAATATAAAGAAATTTTTAAATATCAATAAAGAAGATAAAAAAACTGATATAGAGAAAAACCCTGTTATTATAGTTAATGCAAATGATATGGTACTGGCTTTTTTAATTGATAAAATTAATGAGTTATTTGAAGTGCAGGAAGATAAAATTATGGGTTCAGGCGAAAGCTATTTTGCAAGTGAATTTATACTGAACGATGTTCCGTACACAATTCTTAACATAGAGAAAATATTCACCGACAAGCGCATTATCGTTACTGATATGTAATTCACATAAATAATGTATAGTTAGATTTTATATAATATGCTACAATCGATGTATGAAGCATTATACTAAAAGAACAATAGCGTTGTGTTTAGCATCGTTAGTAACTGTTGTGGGGGCTTTTGGAGCAGAAAATTATCAAAATAATTTAATGTCCTTGAAGATAAATAATGGTTCCGGCGGTTATGTTAGTATGACTGCGTATACAGAGAAACCATATAACCTTCCGATAAAAATAATGAGAAATGATGCTAATACTTATATATTAGTATTCCCCGGAACGGGTTGCGAAGCAAAACTTCCTAAACTTTCCAATTATGAAAACATTGAGAGTATTGGTATATCAACTTTTCCATATACTTATGAAAGAGAAGGATACACACAAATTACAATAAAAACTATTGGTGCACCTAACCTAAAAGCAAGCACTATGCTTTTTATACCGGAAAAAAAGTCTGATATAAATGAATCTAAAGTAATTGAAGATAAAAAAGTTAATGAACAAAAATCCAGCTACTGGGATTCACATGAGGTTAGCGAGACTTCATCTGAAGAATCAAGAGAAGTAAATAATGCAAGAAATATTACAACATCTAAAACACAAATAGATAAAACCGTCGAGGACAATAATACAAATAAAGCTCCTACAGAAACTGCCAATAACACTGCACCTCAGTATAATCCGGAGGACTATAATAACCTAGGCTCTGTATCCGAGCATACCACAGCAATAATATGCGTATTTGTTCTTATTTTGTTAATCGGCTTTATAATGATGGTCGGCAAGGATAAAATGGCAGGTGTTGTAGGTGATAATAATGAATTTGACTTGGAAGATCAAGAAGATAAAAAAAACAAAAAAACATCAAAAACAAAAAAAATACGCAAAACAATTAACAAATTAGATAAAACGTATCAAGCATCCAGACATAAAGAAAGCAATATCGTACGTAACACAGAATTTGCTGATGATATTGAACAAGATAAGCCGCAGATGGAAGAACAAGTTGATATAACTCCTCAAGAAGTAGTAGATTTAGATGTTCTTTATCAGGAAAAAACTCTGCAAAAAGAAGCAGAAACAGATGATTTAGCTGAATTATTAAATGAATTTACTTTTGATGAAGAGCCTGAAGTTTCGGAGGAAACCCCCTTCAATGAAGAATTGTATCAAGAAATAATTAACAATAACAATATACAATTTTCTAAGTCTGATATTGATAGAATAAACCAGTTAATGCAATTAGAAATAACGCCGGAAACGATTGATAATCTCAATCAATATATAAAAGCTGTTGCATCAAAGCCTAAAAAGCAGACAAAATCACAAATTTTAAATAATCTTTTAACAACATATTCTATATCGCAAAATATCAGTTTTTCCAAAGAAGATGTAGAAGCAATGAAAAAGATTATGAATGTTGAGTTGGACAGTTCATTTATAACTGATTTATCAACAAATCCTGCCAGAGTAAAAGAAGTTGAAGAAGAACTTGCTAAACAACATACTAAACCGCATAAAACCTCAGAGGTTTTGACATTAAATGTAAAGAATTTGCTACCGAATTTATCGCAAGAACTGGAAAAACAGGGTAACAAACCAATAGTATCTGAAGTTAAAAATGATGTAGTATATTATAGCGAGGGGTATGAAGTCAGCAAATTATCCGTTTCAGAGGAATTAAATAATATTTCTACAGCATTACAATCAAAAGATGATAATGAATATCGTCCTTCTGATTTCTTGCCAATAGTTGAAAACGGGTATGAGTATTCGACACTTTCAATAAAAAATGAACTTCCTGATTTAGAGGATGTAAAAGCTCATCCTGAAAAATACGCAGAGAAAAAACAAGAGAAAGTAGAAGTTGATGAAAATGCTCTATTGAACAGCATTTCTAATGTTACATTTAAACCTTTTTATACTGATGTTCAAGAAGAGTCAAATCAATTTGAGGAATTTGAAATAATAAATTCGGAGTCTGAACAAAACATCGCCGAACAAAGCCATAAACAAGCCTCTTACACTAAAGAGGACAGGGTTAATGACGATGCAGCAAGACTTTTAAAATTAATTGAAACGCAACAAACGCAACGTGCATTAAAAAAACATGCTTTAGAAGAAGCTAGGGAATTCAAAAAAGAATTACAAAAAGCATCAAAAAGAAATGAAGAGGTTAAAGATTCTCCACAGATTATTTTTGAGTTTGAAGGGCAAAAATATATTTTGTTAAAGACTTCTTCTTGCGGTGATAGTGCAGAATGTAATTTGACACAGTCTGAAGACGGATATAATATTTTCGGATATATAAACGGGAAGCGAAGCATCTTAAAACACTATGATTCACTAAAAACTACAAACATGCAATTAAGAGAAAGCGAAAAAGATAACAATGGCAATGTTCAGTATTTAGTTAGAATAGGAAATCATAAATTTATAATAAAAATAACGGATGATAACATGGAGTTTGTAATGGATTTATGTTAAAAAGACTATTAATCCTTTTTATTATTCCATTTATATTGTGTGCCTGTTCACACAGTAATGTTGAAGAAATTAGTTTTTCTTCTTGGGGTTCCGTTACTGAAACTCAGATATTAAGCAAGTTAATTACCGATTATGAAAAACAAAATCCTGATATAAAAATTAATTTTATACATATCCCGCAAAATTATTTTCAAAAAATTCATCTTCTTTTTGCATCTAACACCGCACCTGATATTATTTTTATCAACAATCTGTACTTACCGCTCTACTCTAATAAATTAGAGGATTTGAGTGCTTATGCTAATGAAAGTTTTTTTTACCCCCAAGCTCTTAAAGCATTGAGTTATAACGGCAAACTATTTGCTATTCCGAGAGATATTTCAAATTTTGTAATTTATTATAACAAAGATATAACAGGAGAAATTAACCCGAATTGGAATTTTGATGATTTCAAAAAAATAATAGAAAAATCAACAAACTCAAAGCATTATGGTATAAGTTATGAACGTGATATTTATTGGGCATCTCCTTATACATTAACATTGGGATTTGATGAAGGAATAAAATATTATAAAGGAATAGAAGGAAAGTTTGCTCCGACTCCGGCACAAGTGGGAAGTTCGACTCTTGCTCAAATGTTTTTAGACGGCAAACTTGGTTTGTACTTGTCAGGAAGATGGATGTACCCAAAAATCAGCGAAACTTCAAAATTCCCTTTTGGAGTTGTAACATTCCCAGGAACAGTCTCTGCTGATGCTTCCGGCTGGGCAATATCAAAAAATTCTAAACACAAAGATGCTTCAATAAAATTTGTTAAGTATCTTTCTTCAAAAGAGAGCATAGACTATTTCACTAAATCGGGTTTAATTGTTCCTGCAAGAATAGACTGTTCTGAAGGAATCAAAGAAAAAGCTTTTTTGGAGGCAATCAAAAAATCTGTTCCCAATAATGTTGATAAGAATTTTAGTAAAAAAAGAGATGAATTGAATAAAAAATTGTTTAATTAAACCGTTATTTATGGTATTCTTATTCCAAAAGGGAGTATAAAAATGGATAGAAATGTTATTTGCATCAAATGGGGAACAAAGTTTGGACCGGAGTATGTTAACAAGCTGTACAAAATGGTAGAAAGAAACTTAACTCTGCCGCATAGATTTGTTTGTTTTACGGATAATGCCGAAGGTATTGTTGAAGGAGTTGAGATTAGACCTTTACCCGAACTTAATGATGAAGGGATTCCTGACAGAATGTGGAAAAAATTGGGGCTTTTTGCTAATCCTTTGTCAGATTTAACAGGTACTGCTCTGTTTTTAGACCTTGATATTATTATAAGAAGCTCACTCGATCCGTTTTTTGAGGTGGAAGGCAGCTTTTTAATCTCTAAAGATTACGATTTTCCTCACGATATTATAGGAAATTCTTCTGTTTTTCGTTTTGAAGTCGGTAAACACCCTGAAATTATTGAACATTTCTATCAGGAAGGTTTAACAATAAGAGAAAGATATAAAAACGAACAGGCATTTTTATCTTATGAAATGGATAGAAAAGGACTGCTGAAATATTGGCCAAAAGATTGGGTGGTAAGCTTTAAACGTCAATGCTTGCATAAATTCCCTATGTGTTGGTTTAAAGTTCCGAGAGATCCTGAAGAAGCTAAAATTCTTATCTTCCACGGAAAACCGAACCCTGAACAAGCTTATAGAGGTTACTTCGGTAAAATGGGCTTCAGATATATCAAACCTACAAAGTGGCTTGATAAATATTGGGAAGGGTAAATATTTTTGTTAGGATAGTTTACAGGTCGGCTTTACCAAGCCGACAATAATACTCTAAACTATAAGCTTAAATAGTATTCCTTCATTAGTTTTGCATCATCTTCAATATTCGGGCTTTCACATACGATTGCACCTTTAATGTTAAAGTCTTTGAAAGCTTTAAGTAGGTCTTTGTAGTTCATATCGGATTCTTCAAGGTTAAGGTGTTTCTTTTCACCCTTTGCACCGTATTCAATCCCTGCAATATGTGCGTGAAAATTATCCAAAGCAATTTGACCGAGTTCATTACCTATTGTTTCAAAGATTTTTGCAAACTCGTCATAAGTATTTGATATGCCGTTATATCTTGCATGCAAATGTGAAAAATCAACGCAAGGAAGTACTGTTTCAAACTCTTTAGAAAGTCTTACGATTTCTCCTAAATCGCCCCATTGAGTTGCTTTTCCTGTTGTTTCAGGTCTTATCCAAATTTTGTTATTAACTTTTTTAAGCTCTGTTGTAATAATCTCAATTTTATCTCTAATCTGCTTATAAACACTTTCTTTATCCATACCGAGATAAAAACCTGCATGGAAAGTTATACTAAATCCGCCAAGCTCATTTGCGGTTTGTGCGGTTTCAATAATACGCTGAATACTTGCATCAACCTTATCTTCTTCTCTTGCGTTAAGATTTACATAAAAAGGTGCGTGAGCCGTAATAACTTTTGTTGTTGCACCGACAACTTCCCTGCTTTTATCACTAATTCTTACACCTCTTACAAATTCAAGTTCAAGTCCGTCTAAACCCATGTCATCAAGGACTTTAAACCCTGCTTCGTATCCTTTATTCCCTGCTCTTAGCGGAACACCCGCTGTTATAAAATTCAATTTATCCACGATACACTCCATTTGTCCAATTCTATTTGAATTCTTCACCTATTTTTGGATTGACTATTCTTATAAAATCTTTGCTATCTCCCATAAAGAAACTTCCAAACTGCATTACTGTCGGTACAAGAAGTCCCTTAGAGGTTGCAATAAAGAATTTGTCATCTTCGATTTTTGCAATAGTTCCTGCCGGATGCGGAAGGCTGAAAGCATCAGACGCGACTTCTGCTTTCATAATCTTCATCATATTCCCTCTGAATGTTGTACTTGCTAAAATAAACGGATTTAATGCACGAATAAATCTTTCAAGCTCCTCTGCTGGTTTTTCGTAATTTATATAAATCTCTTTATTAGACAATCCGTTTCCTGAAATAAATTCACCTTTCGGCTGAGGAATACGAGGTAAAGGCTGTGTTTCATAGAGCTGTAAAACTTGGAGTAACAGTTCAATACCTATATAGTTTAATTCATTAAAAATTGTTCCCATTGTAGCCTTAGATGGGATGTGATAAGGTTTTTGAGCAATAATATCACCTGTATCAAACTCTGTATCCATAAAATGAACAGTTACCCCTGTTTCTGTTTCACCGTTCATAATCACTCTTGAGTAAGGATTTCCGCCTCTGTATTTTGGGAGCATTGAAGGATGGATATTAATAAAACCATCACGGGTGGCCTCCATCAATACTTTTGGAATTTTGTAGTTGTATGAACAAACAACCGCCGCATCAATATCCAGCTCTTTAATTTTTTCTATGAGCTGAGGTTCATCGAGCTCGTCAAAATCAATATAATTAAGTCCTCTTGCCTGAATAAACATTTTAAAATCTTCATACATATTGTGGTCTTTTTTAGGCCCCATAACTCCAACAATATTTACTCCCGACATCAAAAGTCCGTCAATTCCTATATATGCCATATCAGGAATCCCGACAAATAATATTCTTTTTTTAAATGTCGTTCTGTTAAACATTAAACCTTAACCTTAATAATTTCTTTAACGATTTTAGAGCACTCGTCAACCATATTAGCACAATGAGCCTTTCTTTCAGGTGAAGCCATATCCATGCCGGCAGTCAAAACTCTGCAGCAAGTTGCTTTATGATTTTTCTTAAATTCGGATATAAATTCTTTTGCCTTAATTCTGGCAAGATAATCGTTACCTTCAGAATTATTTTTTCCGAACAGGTAACCTATAATACATTGAGATGCACCAATTGCCCCGCAAAGGCATCCTGAGCCCATACCGCCCGAAAAAGATGACACGACAGGAAGAAGCTCCTTTGGAACAATCCCTTCATCAATTGCGCCCTGCATAACGCTTTCTGCACAGGAGTAACCTTGCTCCATAAAATATTCCACTGCCTTCATCTTTCAAACCTCACGATTATTTATCCCTATTTTAGCATTAAATCTGATTTTGTGGAAGAAGAAAAGATACACAATTTCTATTCTCTATTTAAAGTCAACAAAACTTCTTGCGGAAGGTAAGTGTTTTTAACTGCAGAATCTGTATTTGCCATAAAAAATTCAACAGTTTCACCTTCTTGTACACCAAGTTTGTCAAACGGAATGGCAACATCTATAACATCTTCATATACCATTTTTATCCCTTCAGGATTATCAAGAGTCCAAATGTCAGGATGTAAAACTGTTGTCATTCTTAGCGGGTACAAAGTATCTTTGATAAGTGTAAGTGTAAGTTCGTGTTCAAATTTTTCCGTCAAAACAGGATAAGGATTGTCCGTTCTGCTTATTAGTCTGATATGCGCTCTATTTCCTATTCTGCTCGCATTACGAGTATAAATATAAAACTGGTTAATTCTGTCAATAAAGCTAATATCACCTGCTCCTTTTGCGACATGAAGCCTAAAATAAATATTATCTTTATCACACCCAAAGTCTATTTTATCAACATTTTTGTTTTCCCTGTACACAGGCCCGTCAAGCATACTTATTGTTCCTGCATTGTACCAATCGTCAGAACTGCTGCTCATTCCATCCATAGATGGAGTAATACTGCGTTTAGGCAGTTTAAAAGGCATTTCTATCTTGGTAATAATAGAATTGTCTAAGTAAGAAGGATAATCCAAGCCCAGTAAAGTATATACGTGTTTTAACCGTTCCCTAAACATATAGTCAAACAAGAAATCTTGACCTGAGTTATTCGGCTCACCATACCACCAAAACCAGTCGCTACCTTGCGCTATTAATATCTCACGTTTTGCTTGCAAAAGATTCGGATGATTTTTATTGGATTTTTTAAATGCATTAAAATCATCTTTTGTATTTTTTAGTGCAGACCAAGCTTTATTTTTTTCAGGTTCCCCAATCCAATATTGAAAAGTTTTATCAATCCAAGAACCTGAATATATTTTTTTAAGACTCTTTTTGTGCTTATCGTTTTCTATATAATCGCTTATCAAAACTGTTTCAAGAGTTTCATCATTTTCTATAAGTCCGTATATTTTTTCTAAAAATTCTTTTCCGTCATTCTGATAATTTTCCCAACAGTTTTCACAGTCAGCTGCAATTGTTAACAAGTGGGTTTCGTCAGGTGACACAAGAAGTTTATTTTGTATTGTTTTAATTTTCTCATACATATCGCCTGCAGCCATATCAGGGTTTATTCCTGCATACTCAAAGTTTATAAGATTAGGAATAGAACGGTCACGGAAAACAATATCAATATCTGATTGTTTTGTTTGATAATTATAAACCTTCAAAAGATGATAAGGATCAGACATATTACCCTTAAAATCTCTCACAAAATCAAAATTTATAGAACTTGATAAAATTCCTTCATCCGATATAGTCCATTTAATACCTTCGTGAGCGAAAACTGTAAGCGTTTTTGGCCCTATACAAAGTTCAGGAGGCCACATTCCTTTCGGACGAACTCCAAAAATGTCTTCTATTCTGTCCAAAGCAGCTTTAATCTGAGTCCTTGCATCATCGCCCATCCCAAGCCTGTCAGGAAGTCCCGCAGATGTCAATCCTGTTTTTGCAGAAGATTTTGCATCAATCAGAATCGGTAAAATAGCGTGGTAATAAGGACTTGTTGTAAGTTCTATCCTGCCTTCAGAGATGTATTTTTTAAAGGTTGGAATAATTTCCCTTATAATTTGCCTTTGAATATCAAGGATTTCTACCCTATCATCTCTTGTATAACAATATTTCTTGTTCCACAGTTCTTGAAGCCTTGGGTATCTTTCATAATGAACAGGATCTATCCAAACAAGGTTGAATACTGCCATCAAATCAGCATATTCTTGAGCATTAAAATCATCTATTCCAAAATTTTCTCTGCTGAAACGTTTTTGGTATAAATTCCTGTATGTTTCGTTTTTATATACCATTGTTTCAAACTTTGTGTTGAAAAAGTTGTTTATAATAAAAGATTTTTCTTCATCACTCAAATTGTCCGTGTCAATTGTAGTAAGCTCTGAGTGAATATCATTAAATCCCTTTTCGCCATAATCTATAATTGCATCTAACAATGCAGGAACAATATTAAAATTCAGCTTTAGTTTTGGGAATTTATCCAAAATAAGCGCCATATCAAGATAATCCTTGATGGCATGGAGTCTTACCCAAGGCATTAAATATGTTCCTTCCAACTCATAAACCGGTTGATGCATGTGCCAATAAATGGCAAGCGATAGTTTTTTCCTGTTCATCTTGAGGACTATTATACATTATTTCTGGAACTTTCGCAAGGAAAGATATTGTTTAAACAATTGTTTTTCTTTTATGAGTTATAACAAAAATTACTCCCAGCAGTATTAATGTAATTCCCAAAATGATTTTAACCGTTAAAACTTCTTTAAATAAAATAACACCGAAAAACAAGGCTGTTAATGGCTCTAAAGCCCCCAGTATTGCTATTTTTACAGGACCTATTAATTTTATTCCTATTGATATTGATTCTAAAGATATTATTGTCGGAAATAGAGCAAGCATAATCGCACAAACTATTGTAATCCAATCGTTGAGAGGTTGAAGCTTGGTACATAAATCCAGATTCCAAATATACACACTCAAACCCAATAACATGATATAAAAAGTCAGTTTATCAGCTTTTAAATGCTTTATTGCTTTGATTTGCTTTATTCCTACCATATAAATTGCGTAAGACAAAGATGATAGTAAAACCAAAGCAACACCTTTAATGCTTAAACTTCCGTCAGGCTTTCCCGTGTACAAAAAACTTATACCTAAAAGTACCATAAATAATGCAAGCCATACAATACCGGATATTTGTTCTTTAAAAATAAATTTTGATATAAAAGTTACCATAAGCGGATAAGCAAAAAGAATTGTACAGGCTAAACCGGATTCCATATAATTAAATGCATCAAATAAAAATAATGAAGAAAATGAAAAGATTATTCCTAAAATAAAAAGTATTCCAAATTCTTTCAAAGATATTTTTAATGATATTTTTTTATATAAACTAAGCCACAATCCATAAATAATTACCGCAAAAAAATACCTGTAAAATAAAACAGAATTAACACAAATTCCTCTTGAAAGCATAGGAAGTGCAAACAAAGGGTTTGTGCCATAACTTACTGAGGCAATTATTCCGCTAATGTAACCTTTTAATTTATAGTTTTTCATAAGTTTTATTTTAAACGAAATATAAATTGACTTAAAAAATAAATAACAAAAAACAAGTATTTATATACGAGAATGATAAAATAGGAACTCGATTTACTGTAAAATTATATAGTTACCAAATTTATTGTTCAATCGTACGAATTACTTTTGCAGGGTTACCCACAGCAAGTGAATTTTCCGGAATATCTTTTGTTACGACTGAACCTGCACCTATTACACATCCATTTCCGATTTTAACCCCCGGAAGAATTATTACGCCGCCGCCAATCCAGCAATTTTGACCTATTGTAACAGGCTTTGCTGTCTCAATAAAAGTATTTCTTGTTGTGTAATCCAATGGATGAATCGGAGTGTATATTTGAACACTCGGCCCAATAAGAGTATTGTTACCTATTTTAACGGGTGCTGAATCTAAAATTACACAGTTCATGTTTAAATAAACATTATCACCAAGCTCTATATTACAACCGTAATCACAGTTAAAATTCGGCGTAATAAAACACTTATCACCCACCTTGGCAATAAGTGTTTTCAATATCTTTTCACGAGCTTGAAAGTCAGGCTCGTTGTTAAATTCTCTTGATAAATTCCATGCTTTTTGTCTTAAGCTGACTAAATATTCATCATTTGGGTTGTAATCTTCACCCGAAATCATTTTAGTATATTCTTCCATAGGAAGATTATACCAAAACAGTAAAACAAAAAACACTTATTACTATAGTAATAAGTGTTATAAACTTGTATTTATTCATATCAAACTTATGCAAAACCGTTTCCAAAAATACTATTATTTGCCATGTACCCTCCGCCAGCTTCATTTACTTGCGTTACATTTTTTTCTTGTAATTTTTTTATTTGCAAATATTCATTTATTCGATCCATAGGACTTTTGGGAGTGTCGTAATTATAAGCACTTCTGTTATATTCTTTACCCATTCTATCATTCCTTTCTTCTTGTTATACTCTGTTTGTGTTTGTACATGTATATAAAGTATTTTGAGAAGTTTCAATTTCAGATTTGATTAATATTTTTACAAAACTTTACAAACTCAACAACCATATCAAGCCCTTATCAAAAAACATAAAAACTTTCTTTTTTATTGAAACCGGATTATTTTCATGTTAGCATTTTATTACCGTACTCCACGGGGATTGTGGCGAATCTCTCGACTTCAGCTGCTTTGAAGGTGCAGAGCCTGCTGTGAGGGGTATAGTAAAAAGGCGTATGTTTATATGGCTGTTGATAGCTTAAAATATGATGGCGTAAGATATCGAACCGTGTCAGGATGGAAACATAGCAGCACTAAGATAACCCTTGCGGGTGTCGTACTTTTAAGAAGTAGGTTATATAACCAAAAACCGTTTTATTTACTTCGATAGGCAGTGGTACGGTTTTTTATTAAATTTTAATTTTATCGAATCTCATTTGGTTGGAATTTGCCGAAGTTATTTAATAATCCGCCTATTGGATACATATTGGAGGTCGGATCTTGCATCTCTTGGGGATACATTTTTTGCTGCTCCATAGCTTCCAGTCTGGCATTATAGTCGCTGTTTTTTTGGTATTGTTTTACTTTTAACTCTTGATAACAAGCAATTTTTGCATCAGTTTTTTCTACACTTCTGCATTTTTCTATTCCCTTATCAAACTCAGCTTTTCTTTTATACCAATAAGCAATTACATCATTAAATTTATTTAAACCCTTTGGTTCTTGAACATTTTCATAAGCTTTTGGAGCAAAATCTTTCCATTGAGGTTCGTCAACACCATTTATAACTTCTTGTTCCGAAGCAATTACAAATAGCGGTACAAACAGTAATAATATTGTGATAATCTTTTTCATATTTTTAATCCTTTTTTCAAAGTATAACATTTATTTTGTTTTTTCGCTTGTCTCATCCTTGTCAACGATTTCAGCAAGTACGCTTCTGTCAACAACTACATTTTCTATTGCTTCTTCCACGACAGAACAATCTGCCATTTTCTTTTCATTCTTTAACTCACGCTTAAGAGCTTTTGCATTTTTCTTTTCTATTCTGTGCGCGGCCTGACGTTCAAATCTTGCATTTCTCTCATCAATTTTTTTAGAAAGTTTTTCAGCTTTCTTTTGAGAAATATCTTTTATTTGTACTTGGTCATCACTTCCTAACTCAATAGGTTTTCCCTTTTGCGGGAACCAGAATATTGAATTGTCATAAGCATTTCTTACTCCTGCTTTGAACCAATGCGGATGTTTTTTTCTTTGTATTGCACCTTTAATAAAAAAGTATCCGATATCAACTCCCGGGGCAAATAATGCAGCACCCTGAGTTACAACAATTTCCGTACCCAAAATCCATGCTTCTTTTTTATCAATATCTTCGTGTTTTCTTACTGTTAAATAAATATCTTTATCGGAAACGTCAATTGGTATATCTGAAACGTCTAGCGGAGTATAGCTTACAAGCTTACACAAAATAAGCCCGCCTTTATGCCATCTAAGTTCTCTTTGAGCTTTTAATATTTTTAATTTTATAAGTGAATTTTCAGGTATTGATATTACATTTGGAATTGTTTTTGCTTGTGTTGTTGTAAAAGTTATTTCATCAGGTAAATCTTGATATTTTATCGAAAATTCTTCATTTACATCAGCTCGCATCTTCATATTTGTTTTTGCAAAACAAGATGAAAAAGGCACTATTAATGCCAAAAACACAATAAAAACCTTTATTAAAAACTCTTTCATTTTTCTACCTATATAAGTATTATAAAAATTACACTTAATATAACACAGAATAATTGAAAAATGCTATAAAATTTTAACTTTTTATAAGTTACAAGTTTTCCTATAATGAACGGGGATAGAGTAAAAATAAGCATTATGAATTTAAATTTCATTATCGGAATTAAAACACAGAGAACAAATCCAAAAAAAATATAAGCAATAAATAATCCTCCGAGTAATGCCATAAAGGGAGAATTCTTTTTGCTATCCTTAAACAGATTTGGTAGAAAAGTTCTTAACGAAAATAAAATTGTAAGTAATATACTTATAGATACAAAAATATATTTGGAAATCATTAAATACATACAAGCTCCTTTTCTTCATTTTTGACTAATAAATGAGAGTTCAAAAATTCAAGAGCTTTATTGAACACAAATTCTTTTTCATTGTCATATAAAACCATGTGGTAGCTATCATATAGTATTATTAATTCTTTATCTTCTGAAGATATGTTTTTATAAACGACATTAGCTGATTTTGTACTTGTAATATCATCTTCATGAGAGTGTATTAGAAGTATTGGCGTTTTAAAGTTATTCAGCTGTTTTCTAACAACAGCCGACAATTTTAAAAGCTCATAAAACCCTGTCATCGGAAAATCATTCATGCCTACATCCCCTTTTGCAAGAAGTTTTTTTACAATATTTCTTGTTTTAAGGTTCTTTATGCCGTGCGGTTCACATTCAGGATAGTTGTAATAATACCTGACAATTGTTGCTAACCCTATAGGTATAAGGCATTTGTACCAAGGAAGTCTCCAACCGTCTAAATAAAGGGTTGTAGATAGTGATATAATTCCTGCAACTTGTTCTTTGTATTTAAGTCCTATAGCTAGAGCCAAAACTGCACCAAGACATAAACCCGACACAAATACATTTTCGTATTTTGATTTCAAATTTTCAAAATGAGAATATGCAAAATTAAGCCAGTCTTGATATTTAACAGTATAAATTTCTTCAAATTTTTCACCATGCCCGGGCAAGCATTCAGCAAAAACATCATAACCGTTATTATACAAAAACTGACCGTATTTTTTCAATTCAAAAGGACTGCCCGTAAGCCCGTGAAAGAGCAGGACAGCACCTTTTGATTCTATATCTTCATGAATTAGTTCAAAATCTAATGACATCTTGTATTGTCAACCTATTTTGTTAATCTTGTTAATAATTGATCAATCAAATCAATAGCCATTTCGATTTCTTCATCTGTTATATAAAGTTGAGGAACAAGTGTGATAACGTTTTTGTAGAAACCGCCATTATTAAGAACAAGACCACACTTTTTGCCTTGATAGCTTAAATTACCTTTTAAGCCTTCTTCCTGCATAGCATCACAAAGTTCTCTGTTTGGAGTAATACCGTCTTTTTGAGTTAATTCAATTCTTAACGCAAAACCGATACCGCCAACATCACCGACTTCAGGATATTTATTCTTTAAGTAATTCAAACCGCGCATAAATAATGCTGATTTTCTTTGAATTTCTGATTCTAACTTATGTTCTTCTTCTTCAACTATGTTCATAACTTCATAAGCAGCTCTTACACCGATTGGATTAGAACAATAAGTTGAGTGAGCAGAACCCGGAGTGAATACATCAGGAGCGATATATTTTTCCTTAGCCCAGAAACCTGCAAGCGGATTCATGCCGTTTGTTATTGATTTAGCAAATGTCATAACATCAGGAACAATACCATAATTTTCGATTGCCCAAAGTTTACCCGTTCTGAACATACCCATTTGAACTTCGTCAATTACTAACATAATACCGTGGTCATCAAGAACTTGTTTCATTTCTTTCCAATACCATTCCGGCGGATTAATATAGCCGCCTGTACCTAAAATCGGTTCAGCAAAGAATGCTTTGTATTCACATTCTTTTGTTTTTGGGTCATAAATTGCTTTATATTCACTTTCAAAGTTTCTTGCAAATTGTTTTACGCAGAAGTGATTACAAGATTCACACTTCATGCCGTAAGGACATCTGAAACAGTATGGGAACGGAACAAAGTTTGCTCTGTCGCCAAAGTGTCCGTATTTTTCTCTGTAACGGAAACTGGAAGTTATACAAGTTGCAGCAATTGTTCTTCCGTGATAACCACCTTGGAATGCGAACATACCGTTTCTTTTTGTATAGTTTCTTACAACTTTAATAGCATCTTCATTAGCTTGAGCACCACCTACGTTAAAGTGCATTCTGCCTTTTGTATGAAATCTTTTTTCAATCATTTTTTCCATTTTTTCGGATAAAAGTGATTTATATGGTTGTAAAAATTTTGGAGTTAATTGAGGCATTGTATTCATCTGGTCAATAACTGCATTTGTAATTCTTTGGTTTCTGTAACCAAAGTTAGCAGCTGAATACATCATTTGTAAATCAAGATAAGGTGTGTCGTTAGCATCATACATATATGAGCCTTCACAACCTCTGAATACTTTTGGATCAGCTGAATAATGAACAGTATCACCCCAAGAACTGTATTCAGCATCTAATTCTTTTACTTGTTGATCAGATATCATATCTACTTTTTCATCTTCTAAACAAATCATTATATAATTACTCCTTTTATCTTACGACAAGTACAAAATTACCATATTGAAAAATAAAAATCAATAGTCCAACATCAGACCATTAACATTTGTAACATTTTTTATTAATCATACAGGCAATTTAAATATTTTAATTTAATTATTATCATAATTTTATGCAAAATGAATCTAACTCAGTTTATCAATATGACAGATGTGTATCAAGGGGTATTTGTTCGATAAATCCTGCAACAGCATCCTTGCAGGAGGTTATAATTATTTATCTTAAATATATTTCTTATTATGGACTTAAACTTGAAGAAGAAGGAATTGAAGATAAAAGTATTTGTAATTTTATCCTTAATACTATATCTATATTGTGTTCTAATTACGAAATCTCACAGACTGATTTTTACACTATCAATTCAAGCTTTTCTCAAGAGTTTTCAAAAATAATTGATAAGTACGAAGAATTATGCATGGAAAAAGGAGTTACACCTGAACATTTGAATACACAGATTGTATTCAGTAAAAACTTAAATATCAATGACTACATACGATTTGGGGAAAGAGAATTTAATAAAAGAGTTAAAAATTTGTCAGAAGACATTAGAAATTTATATAGAATACTTTTTATTCTAATAAAAAGTATTTGCATAAATATTTTGACTTTTGAAAGTTACGGAATGGTAATACACGATGAAATATCCGAGGTAATGCACACTTTTAATCTTTTGAACACAAGCAAAAAAGATAAAAACGAGCTTAAAAAATTTGCACTTAAGCTTGCTGCTTCTGATTGCAAACTTATGAAAAAACTCAAAGCCGTTCAGGAAAAAACTTACGGAAAACCTGAAGAAACAGAAGTATCTTTTTCTACAACAAAAGGTAAGGGCATTCTCGTAGTCGGTTCAAATATTAAAGAGCTTGAACAAATTTTGGATAAAACAAAAGATGAAGATATTGATATTTACACCCACGACAACATGATTCTTGCACATACTTATCCCAGATTTCGAGAATACAAAAATTTGAAAGGACAATTCGGTCAAGGCATGGAAAATTGTCTTTTAGATTTTTCAACTTTCCCGGGGCCTATAATTTTAACAAGACATTCTCTGTTTAACATAGAAAATTTATACAGAGGAAGACTTTTTTCAACAGGAATTGCTTACTCTAAAGGTGTTGTTCAAATAAAAAATAATGATTTTTCAGAAGTCATAAATTCTGCAAAAGAAACAAAGGGATTTAAAACAGGGAAAAAATGTGCCCCAGAAAAAATCGGATATGATTATGAAAAAATTAATGAAGATATTAAAGAAAAGCTCAAAACTCAAAACTATTCAAACATTATCATTATCGGAGTTCAAGGATATTCTAATGATGAAAAAGAGTATTTTGAAAATTTTATTAAACATATTCCAAAAAATGCTTTAGTAATCTCACTTCCATGCTGCGATTCTTACGATAATATTATTTGTCTTAATTCTAATTACGATTTCTATTCTATGCTTAAAATATCAAACGAAATTCTTAATATTGAAAAAAACAAAAAGATTAATCTGATATTTCCTTTCTGCAACAGACATACACTTTCTATAATGCTTCGTCTTTCAGAATTTGATAATGCTAATATTTATTTTGGTTCTTGGAATCAAACCACGATTAACCCAAACATTATGGAAAGTTTAAAAACAGATTTTGGAATGCATGAAATTATCTCGCCCAAAAAAGATTTACAAAAAATTATTAGTGAGAATTAATTGACCTATGCGTTGAATAATGAGATAATCAACGTATGAATTATTATAAAAAATATACACCGTATTTATTTTTGCTTCCTGCTGCAGCAGTGCTTATCGTGTTCTTTTTTATACCGTTTTTTCAAACTTTCGGACTAAGTTTTTTTGATTATTCATCAAGTATTTACCACCCGACATTCAACGGTTTGGATAATTATGCAAAACTTTTTAGGGAACCAATTTTTTACAAGGTTATGTTCAACACATTTATGTACCTTGTAATTGCTGTACCTTTTTTGGTAACATTTCCCCTGTTTTTAGCAATATTGATTAACCAAAAAATCAGAGGAATAACTCTATATAAAATACTTCTTTATCTTCCGGTAATTGTTTCAATAGTAGTTGCGGCAATAGCTTTCAAATGGCTTTATGCAGGGCAGGGAATTTTAAATTACGCTCTTTCGCTGATGCATTTATCCCCTATAAATTGGCTTATAGATACTCATTGGGCATTATTTTCCGTTGCGGTTGTAACAATTTGGAAGGGTATCGGATATTATATGATGATTTATTTAGCATCATTAATGAGCGTTCCGCAAGAATTATATGAAGCCTGCGATATAGATGGAGCAAACTTTTTTACAAAACATTTAACGGTAACAATTCCTCATATTATGCCTACAATTGCTCTTGTTTCAACTATTAGTACAATATCTGCGATGAAGGTTTTTGCAGAAATATATGTTATGACAAAAGGCGGACCTTTGGATTCTACAAAAACAATTGTTTATTATATATACGAACGAGCGTTTGAAAACCTTGATTTAGGCTACGCTTCAGCACTTGCGGTTGTACTTTTGATAATCGTAATGATATTTTCTTTAATAAACATACTTTGTTTTGAAAAAAATAAATATACAGATATATAAACTTCTATTGTTCTAATAAATCTAATATATTTTTTTGTTTTATACATATTTCTTCTAAAAGTGTGTACAACATTACAGATGATGCTCGTTCTCCGTCAAGACTTTCACAATATCCTCTTAAGGCATCAATTCTGAAATAATTATTTAAGATTTCATCAGTTATATCAGCCTGACGTTCAAATAATTCACACAATGATACACCTCGCTTTCTATATTTTTTAGAATATCATATTGTAGTGTATTTGCAAATACATATTGTATTATATATTTAAACATACAATAAAATACAAAAATAGAATACAATATTGATATGAAAAACTTTAAACCAATTAAACCTGAAAAAACCGTTGTTAGTATCAGACTTGATTCCGATACACTAAAAACTGTTGATGAGATAGCATTCAAAACAGACATCAGCCGTAATGAATTTATTGTCCAATGTATTGATTATGCATTGAAAAATATGAACTAGTTAAGTATGGTGCTCGAGAATGCGCACCAAATACTGAACAACAAATGTGCTATAGTTCTGAGGGAAGTAGTTATTCAACCCGAAGAATCTATTTCAAACGAGAGATCCTTCGCTTACGCTCAGGATGACTGGCACGTCTAAAGCCAAATACAGCTATTAACTATTTTTGTTTAAGTTTTTTATTAATTTAATTATTATATGTATTTGATAAATTTATATACAATTACTCCTGTTTGTGGTACGATTTTTGAGCGTTATATTATAGCTGATAGAGGAAGGAGATTTATAAATGGCACAACGTATAGGAATTGACGTTGGTGGTACTAATGTCAAAATAGCTTTAGTAAGTGATAAAGGTAAAATAATTTATTCAAATTCAATTCCTACAAGAGCGGAAATGGGTTATGAACATACAGTTAACAGTATGAAAGATGCTGTTAGAGATTTACTTAAAGAAACAAAGATGAAATCCTCTGATATTGAAGGTATGGGTTTTGGTTTCCCCGGTCAAATCGATTGCAAGAAAGGTGTTGTAAGATTGGCACCCAACATCCCGGGCTGGGTAAATGTTCCTATAGCTAGTATTATGGAAAAAGAATTTGGCATCCCGACTCGTGTAGATAATGATGTTAGAACTGCGACTTTGGGCGAACTTAATTACGGTGCCGGTGTGGGCTGTGAAAATCTTGTTTGCATAACTGTAGGAACCGGTATTGGTTCAGGACTGGTTATAAACGGGAAGCTCGTTCGTGGTGCTAATAATGCCGCAGGTGAACTTGGTCATATAAAACTTAATATGCAAGGCGGACCTCTTTGCGGCTGCGGAGATAGAGGTTGTTTGGAAGCTTATGCTTCAGGCCCGTCTATTGTTGCTATGGCAGAAGAATACATTAAAGGCGGTAAATCTACAAAATACAGAGAACTTGCTAATCCTGATATTACACCTTATATTGTTGCCGTTGCTGCAAAAGAAGGTGATCCTGTAGCAAGACAAATTTTTAGAGTTATGGGCGAATATATCGGAATGGGATTGGTAAGTGTAGTTAACTTGCTTAATCCGGAAAAAATTATCATCGGCGGCGGTGTTGCTGATGCAGGTGATATTTTATTTGATCCGATTAAAGAAACAATATCAAAGCGTGCAATGACAATCCAAAGAGAAGTAGAGATTGTTCCGGCTCAGCTTGGTAATACTGCAGGTGTAATTGGGGCGAGCTTGCTCATTAAGGCTTAGTTTAAACTTGCCATAAATATAATATGGGTTGCAAAACTTTGTTTTGCAACCCACATTATATTAGATATTGATATAATTCAGTCATTCATTAAGCTTCGCTTTCGGCAGGAAGCTGATGTTTTGGGATATATTCTTCTCTTTCTTCTTCCGGAGGGTTAATAGGTAAACGGAAACCAAATGTTGAACCTTCTCCTTCTTTAGAGTTTACGAAAACTTGACCTTGGTGATGTTTTTCTATTGTAACTTTAACAAGATGCAATCCCAAACCTGTACCTTTCACAGTATGAGTAGCATTTTCTACACGATAAAATCTGTCAAATACTTTCTTTTGATCTTTTTCAGATAATCCAGGACCTTGATCTTCAACGCTTACTTCAACGTATTCGCCGTCACGAGAACGTTCTGCTCTGACCTTTATACGTTTACCGTCAGGTGAATATTTAATAGCGTTTGACAAAATATTCATAAATGCACGGGATATACTGTCAACATTTAAAGGGATTTCAGGCAGGTCAGGCTCTTTCATAATAGAAATTGTTAAATCGTGTTCTTTTGCAAGTACCTGAACCTGATTAACAGCGTCTTCAATAATTTCAACAATGTCTTGTTTAGTTTTCTCTAAATGTAAGCTTTGTGCTTCATAACGAGAAAAATCAAGAATATCATTAACCATACGGTTAAGTCTTATGATTTCTTGGTTCATAACTCCTATAAATTCTCTTTGGGTATTAAAATCAAAATCGTTACCAAAGTTGTAAAGAGTGTCAATATAACTTCTTAGAACTGTTACGGGGGTTCTGAGTTCGTGTGAAACATTTGAGATAAAGTTTGAACGAAGTTGATCCATTTCATGTTCTTTTGTAACATCAATAATGATGATGATATATCCGACATAAGAATTAGACTTTGTAAACATCGGAGATATTAAGCACTTCAAAATTCTTTGGTCAATCTCTATTGTGAAATTAATCGGACTTCCGTCATCATCAATCGGAGTATCTTTAAATTTAGCAATTTTTTCGGCAAAGCAAAATTCCCCTGTTGAATCACAAAAATCTTGAATTTGAGTGTTCAAAATATCGTCTTCCTCAACCTCAAGCATTTTCTTTGCATAATTGTTTACCATAATAACTTTGTCGTGGTTATCACAAACGACAACACCGTTAACAATACTCATCAAAACAGATTCAAGTTTGTTACGTTCAAAAGTAAGACTCTCTATTGTTTGCTCATTATATTTGCTCAAGCGTTCTGACATATCGTTGAATGCGGAATACAATTCTTTAATTTCTTTATCAGCTCCTTTATCATCAAGCATGTAACCAAATTCTCCTGAAGAAATTTTCTTAACCCCTTGGTGGAGTTTTCTGAGTTCACGAGTGATGATAGAAGAGTTCATATAAATAATTCCGACAATTACAAGCCAAGCCAGAATGAACACAATTGCAAGCGAACCTCTTGATGTTGCACTAACCTTATCCATAATTGTTCCGGAAAGTCCTACGGTAACAGAGCCGACATTAACTGCAACACTACCGTTTTTTATTACCATTGGGGAACTTACTGTTATTCTTGCTTTTTCTGCCTGTTTAGGATAATCATCTTTACTTGAATAAACAATTTTTGATTTAGGATCTTTAAAAATTATAAAAGCTATATCGTCATTACTTTTAAGAATTGATACGGAATTTGTTCTTAAGGCATCATATTTTGCAGGTTCTGTTAAATCTTTTGTTGCTTCAACCCCTTCAATTGCAAGAGTTTTGGATAAAACTTGTGCAAAATTCCTATAAGCAGTGTCCATATTTTGCCCAATACTATATGTAGCAAAGCAAGCAACAAGAAAAATAAACAAAGTACTAACAGCCAAACCTGTTATTATAAGTCGGGTTTGCGCTGAAATGCCGTTTTTCTTTGGTTTAACTTTAAACTCATCTCCTGCCATACCGAAATTATATCACGCATAGGGGTAAATGTACAGAAAAATTAACGATTAAATTATATGTCGGCAGGGGTTTTGTTTTTGTTCAAAAGCTCAATTATCGGCTCCAGAAATTTTTCTTCATCAAGTCCTTCTTTTAACAAAGATTCATAAGAAATATTAATAAGCTCCTTACAAATATCTGAGACCTTTTGTTTTCTGATTTTAGCCTCAATACCGTATTTTGGTACATTATATCTGAGTTCATTAATTTCCTGATAGAAATATCGACCGAGTATTTTTCCGGCTTCGTTCAGGGCATCTGAGTTGTACATAATCCCTTTATAGAAAGCAGGAATTGAATATTGCAGTCCTCCGCCTACGCAGTCATGGTTTCTGATTTCTATAAAGTTTCTTAGTCTAACTTCGGGGAAATAAAGATTTGCATGAAGTTTCCAATCTTCAATATTAGCTCTAAAACCTTCGTATCCGGTATTCATAAATTGCTTGAATGTCATTTTTCCGTTTAAGCTGACTGTTTGACCTTCCCGATTAATAAAAATCATCGGAGTATCAAGTAATTTATTAACATAATCTCTAAAACTCATTCCGTCAATAAATTTTGTTGCAAAACCGCATCTTTCATTGTCCGTATTCAACCAAGCAAGCGCTCTAAAAGATTTATATCCTGTATCTACCCCGCCTCTGATTTTGGAATTTGAGTACATTGCGGTTACAAAAGGCATCATCAAGTTTGCTATATTGAACTTTCGCATAGCATCTTCTTCCGATTTATAGTCGATTCCAACTTGAATACCCGCCGTTTCTCTCATCATTACATCGGATAAAATTCCCCAAAGATAATTTGCCATAATTGCATATCTTCTTTTTGGCAGCAGCTGAATGTTTCTGTATGTGGTTTTTGGAGAAACGCCTTTGTTAATTAAATCAATCCCAAACTTATCTAATATAGGAAATAGTTCACTATCAATCTCTTCAATCTTATTTTTTAAACCCTGAACTCTTTCCTGAGGTTCTATGCTTAATTCAATCTGACACCCCGGCTCAAGCGTAATTGTATCGTGAAGTTTTTTTAAACCGATAATGTTAATATCGTCTAATATGTAATCCCAATTATCAATTTTAGCAAACTCTCTTAAAAGCTCACAAATCCCGTATTCACCATAGTATGGTGCAACTTCACCTGTTGATTTACATACAGGAATACGCTCATATTCCATTCCGACAGTCTGAGTTGTTTTGCACCCCGAAATAAATTCTTCTAATAATTGGTTGTACTCTAAACGACTTTCAGTTTTTGATTCGCAATAGTTCACGATTTTCTCCTTCCTTGATTATACTATAAAATAAAAAATGAATTGTTTAATACGACATCAAGGCATTAATTGGGTAGGATAATTAGGCAATAATAAATAGATGTTTTTGTTGGTTATTGTTTCTTACCTTACTCCCTCTTTATATATTTACCCCTTTGTATTATTATTAAGACAATAATGGATTACTATAGCAGGGCAAAATTTTTCAGAACAAAGAAACGTCTTGGACAAAACTTCCTTATTAACGGAGAAGTTATTCAAGATATTATTGATTTTGCGAAGATTACAAAAGATGATGTCGTTTTAGAAATTGGCCCCGGAGTCGGTTTTGTAACAGAGCAGCTTGTTAAATACGCAAAAAAAGTTATTGCTATAGAGCTTGACGAAGAAGCAATAAAAGAATTAAAAAAACTTGAGTGTGAAAATTTAGAGATTATACACAACGATATTTTAAAAACGGATTTATCAACTTTATGTGATGAAAAAGTTAAGGTTGTTGCAAATATTCCTTATTATATAACTTCACCCATTATTGCGCATTTATTAGGTGAAATTGACGATTTAGAAAATAAAAACAGGAATAAAATAATGGATATTATTCTAATGGTGCAAGAAGAAGTTGCCCGAAGAATTGTTGCAACTGAAAAAAGTTCCGCTAAACAATACGGACTTTTAACCATACTTTCTCAATTTTGGGCTGATTGTGAAATAATAAGAACAGTCGGAAGAAAATCTTTTTATCCTGCTCCAAAAGTTAATTCTGCACTTGTTTCAATGAAAGTCAGACAAAAACCGCTTTTGGAATTATCTGACTATTCTCACTTTAGAAAAACAATTAAAGCCGCTTTTTCTCAGAGAAGAAAAACACTAAAGAATTGTCTTATAAGCAACGGATTTGATAAAGAAAAAGTAATAAAAGCTATTCAAGAACTGAAATTAGATGAAAACATAAGAGGAGAAAAGCTCCCCGTTAAAACATTCGGAGAGCTTTCAGAGTTATTGCTAAAATAGAATTTATTGATTTATTATTTTAATCATTCTATCCCAAACTTCCTCAATCGAACCGTTTGCATCAAGCTTGAATAAAACACCCTTTTTTTCATAAAATTCAATTAACGGCGCTGTTTCACGATAATAAGTTTCAAATCTTGCTCGTGCAATCTCTTCATTATCATCTGCTCGGGTTTTTAATTCAACTTGGCATTTATCACAAATGTTTTCAACCTTAGAAGGTTTAAATTTTTTGTTATAAATTTCGCCGCACTTTGGACAAGATTGTCTGTTAATTATTCTTTCAATTAATAACTCGGTATCAATGTCAAAATATATTGCTTTAAACGATGCCGGTTCTTTATCCACATTTTTATTAATCTCTTCAAGCATCTCAGCCTGCGCAAGACTTCTCGGATATCCGTCTAACACATAACCCTTTGCACAATCTTCTTCTGCCAAACGATTTCCTATTATTTTACCTACAAGTTCCGGCGGAACTAATTGTCCTTTATCAATAAAAGATTTTGCAACAATTCCATCCGGTGTAGCTTTTGCAATCTCTGCTCTCAAAAGGGAACCTGTATCTATATGCGGAAATCCCAAATATTCTGATAACTTGTTTGTTTGTGTTCCTTTGCCGCATGCCGGAGGCCCTAAAAATATAAGTTCTTGTTTCATATTATCTCTCCTCTATAATCCAATTATAAATCAAATTCATCCTTTTACAAATAGTTAACATTATTAAGAAATTCAAAAAAAATAAAACTTGTCTTTACAATTCTTAACAAAAGACATTAAAAAAGGCAATTTCTAATATTATATATACTTTATATATATGTAAGTGATATTTAATAAGAGAGAATACAAAATGAGAGATTTATACGACGCAATTGAAAGAAACAAAAAACCGGTTGGAACTTTAGAAATCCCTGCTGATTTTAATTGCTACTACTTAAATAAAAATCTTCGATAAATTAGACAGCAGACCTCTTTCTAAAATCGCTAAAGAATTTGTTAGAGAATTAGCTGATGATTCTATCAAATTCATATCTTCTTTAGTTAAATAGAGTTATAAAATTTTATTAATATCACTTACTTATCACTTACATCTCAATTAAATATTACTTACTTTTATAAAGCTCTTTTAAAGAGCTTTTTTATTGCATAAAAATAGTTATTAGATGAAACCTGACAAATTCTTATTATTTTTTTCTTAAATCTAAAATGGCTCTTGTCTGTTCATCACTTAAGAGATTAGCTCCGCCCAGTATTTCTGTATTTAGCACAACCTGTGCGTAAGATTCAGCAAGTTCAAGTTTGAGGTATGCATCTTTTAATGTTTTAGAGCCTATTACAAAACCATGGTTTGCCATTAAGACTGCGTCATACTCATTAAAGTATTTTACAGTATTATTAACTAATTCCATAGATGATGGAAGTGCATATTCAGCTAGCGGAATTCCGCCAAAATAAAACACATTTTCTGCCATAATCGGAGCCATCAAATCTCGATTAGAAGAAGCGAAACTGCTAAGATACGGAGGATGAACGTGTATTATAAAATCAATATCACCACGCATTTGATAAATAGCTGAGTGCAAAAATTTTTCGCTGGAAGGCTTTTTACCTTCTTCTTTTGATACTCCGTCAAATCCTGCATATACTATATCTTCTTTGGTTAAATATCCGTTAGCGGAACCTGACACAGTAATAAGCATTCCATTTTCATATCTCGCAGAGATATTACCTGAATACCCAGGAGTGAAATTTTTTATTCCGCATTCTCTGCCTACATCACATATTTGTTTTATTAAATCGTTTTTATAAGACATCTTCCACCGCTTTAATATCTTCTACTTGTGCGTATTGTAATACAGGTGCTTTATTTGAGTTTTGGAATTCTGCTTTTGGTTTGGCTGGTTCTTTGTTTTCTTTTTCATCTTGCGGTTTTTTGTCTTGTTTTATAACCAATTTATCATAATCAACTTGGGTTCCTTTAGCATCTGTCATTATCAATACGTTAAAGAATGTTCCTTCACGGATAGTATCATATCCTATATTAAATTTAATATCGTCAGGTCCGATTGATAAGAAAAATCTGTTTTCTTGGAAAAGTTTGCCATTACCGGCATCATTAGATAAATTTATAGAACCAAACCATGCTAATGTTAAATATTTGCATAATCTAATATATTCTCTTGCATAAACATTCGATTTTCCGTATCTGTATGCATCAAAAACAGGCATAGGAGTATTGTCATCATAAACAGATTGGAAATAACCGATATCTTGCATCCAACGTTTCCATTGCGAATGCATTCGAGGCCCTACCCTGCCGATAAATTGTGTATCACCTGTTCCGTATAATGCGGCAGAAAGTTGTGCAACCGCATCAAAGCTTAACTCTGTCTGATTTGCTTCATTTCTGTAACGATAAAAGTTTTGAGAAGCCTCCGCCATGTATCTGGCTCTTAATGTGCCTACGTTTGACGAACGGATTTTATCGTAATACTTATCAAACCCCATGTCTTGATAGTAACCGACATCTAAACGATGCCTGTATGCAGAAGTTCTTCCTTTAAGTAAAAAATCCGAACTTGAATATGATTTATCATAAACTAAATCAACACCGTATTTTGGGCGACGTCTTCCCAAGAACCATTCTTCCATGTAGTCATTCATACCATATTGCAAATACAGATTGTCATCAAGTCTTTGCTTACCATACACTAATATTTTGCTTTGAGATGTTCCGTAGGCAGCTTGCGTAAAGTTAGTACCGCTGTGGAACCTGCCCATAGCACCTACACCTATTTTGTGGTGATAAGTTAATATTGGCATTGCTTTTAATACACTGCCTTTTGGCAGTTCAAATACAAAACCGCCGCCGATAAACATACCTAAACCTTTATATGAACCGAGTTCCCAAGAATTAGTTTCGGCATAATCATGATTTTTGTTTGTATAAACTTTTAGGGCAGGTACTTTTAATATAGTCCATTTACCTTTTTTAACATTAGTATGTCTAATCGCAATTACTTCTAAATCACCTTTTTGCTTTATGGTGATTTCTTTCGCTTTAACTTTGACTAAGCCATTCTCCATGTCATTTTTAAGAGTAGCTTCCTTTGGAACCATCATTCTTTGTATTTGCGGTCCCCCTGGGGAACGTAATACTATCGGATAAGAATGGTCGACTGTTATAGAACCTTGTTCTTGAGTTATTTTATCGCCATATACATAACCTTTTTTAGCTTTAATCTCGATTGTTGCGGTTCTGGTTATGGGATTTTCTATTAATGCGCTTTCTTCATTCATATCGACAAAAATGTAATCACCGTCAATTATTTGTCCGTTTTTGACTATTTTTACGTTGCCTTCTGCCTTAATAGTATTATTCATTCTATCGTAGGTTATTTTATCAGCCTTTACAGTTGTTTGCTGCTTTACAAACTCAACGTTAACATTCCCGGTTGCATAAAGACAATAATTTTCTGTATCATAATCCATATTGTCGCAATCAAGAACTATATTTTCAGTATCTTCTGCTTTTTCCGAAACGTCATTTTTGCCTTTGAACCAATGTTTAGCCTTTTTGTTTTCTTCTACCGCTTCTTCGTCAGCTTCAAATCCGTCTGGCATCATGTTTTCATCAAACTCTTCTTCTACTTCCTTTGAAGCAAAATCGGAGGTGTCAGTTTCCTTATTATAAATGCTTGCATTTGGATCAGTAGGAGCAAGCTCACTCTTCTTGGCTTGACGTTCCTGTTTCCATGCCTGCACGGATAATCTTAACTTTTTTATTGGCGGAGTTGTTTCTCTCTTGTTGTCTTCTGTTTTCTGAGCATCGGAAGCTTGCTCGTTTGACGGTTTTTCCGTTTTAGTCCCACTTCCTGCCGGTGTGAAAAATGATTCTCCGGTAAAATCGTTGGGATCAACAAAAGAATACTCTGCAAACGCTGTATTCACAATAAATAAAGTAGATATTAATAATATTGTCGCTTTTAATTTCAAAATATACTTCCTGTATTATTTATAGTGCTACATAAGAACCCGGACTTGTCGGTTTTCCGTTTTCTCTGACTTCAAAGTGGCAATGAGGACCTGTGCTATATCCCGTAGTTCCCTCATAACCGATTACTTGACCTTTTGTAACTTGTTGACCGTTAACAGCCTTAATTGTGCTCATATGAGCATAAAGCGTAGAAACAGGTTTTCCCCTAACAACACCATGCTCTATAATTACAACTTTTCCGTAACCGCCGTACCAGCCTGTGTATATAACTTTTCCTGAGTTAGATGCTTTTATCGGTCCATAATTTGGTCCGCCTATATCAACCCCTGAGTGAAATGTTCTTGTATTGAATATCGGATGTACTCTCCAGCCGAACGGAGAAGTTATACGTCCTTGAATTGGCTTCATAAAGCCTGATGCTACAACGTTTGTATTTGTATCTTTTGCATTTCTATTAATATATGAACCCAAACTTTTTGATTGCTGTGCAAGTTCACGTTCTGCTTTTTGATAAGCGGCACGGTCTGTACGGAGTTTGTTTATCATGCTTTCGTTTTTAGCTATAGCTCTTTGTATATACTCTTTCTGAGAATTTGCTAAAGCAACTGAGCGCTCATAATTGCGTTTTTTTGCCTCTATATTGTACTTCATTAATGCAATCTCTTGAGCCTTGCGTTTTGCACGAAACATTCTGTTATAGTCATCTTTCAGTATAAGTTTCTGAAAATATACTCTATCGACCAACATATTAATATCTTCAGAAGATATTAACAGTTCAAAAAAAGCTTTTCTTTGTGATTTAAATACTTTCCTTATATTCACAGCCAAAACTCTATTTAAAGAAGAATAGTCCGCTGTTGCTTGTTCTAATTGTGATTGCATTCCGTATAATTCTTTTCTTGCGGAACTAATTTTTGTTTCTGATTGTTGTAGTGTAGTTTGAGCATCTTCTAATCTTTGTTGGTTTTTATATAATTTACCTTTTTCTAAATGTTCAAGCCATCTTACCCGTTTAATATTTTCCTGCATTTGCTTTTGCTTAGCGGCAATATCACCCGCCTGTTGTGCTGAAAACACTACAGGTGTATTAAATAAAATTCCCAGAAATATTAAAATGTTTAATACTCTTTTTATAATCAAAAGCCTGCCCCCAATATTAGTTACCCAAAGCCGGTTGTATTAACATAAGCAAGCTTAAACCGACAGTCCAAACAATAAATGATATTGCGATTATACCTATAATAATTTTTTTATGTTCTCTAAAAAATTCCATACTGCACCTCTTAATTTCATCATATTACAAAAAAACAATTAGGGCAATTATGTAACACTCATTTATTCTTCGTCATCTTTCTCCATTGCCCGACGAATAATATCATCATCAATTTTTTTCTGTGAATATTTTTTCTTTGAAGCTTCCATCAACTTTTCGCTTGGACGTTTTGCGGTTTTATTTTTCTTTTTGCTTGATTTTGCAGGTAAATCTTGCGATAAAATTCCGTTATTCAGTTCTTTGTACCAGAGAGACCACAAAATTGAACGCAGCGGTAATGTATATTGGATTATAATTTGTGATAATATTATTTGAATTGCAACAGCAGCTATGTGCAAATGCGTTATAGCAGAAACTCCGTATTTTTCCAAATGGATTTCCGGAAAGAGCTTAACAAATGGAAGTATTGAATTAGAGAGTCCGGTTGAGATTCCTGTATAATTTAATCCCGTTAAAATAATTTGAGGAATAATATAATACGTTAGTAATCCTATAAATACCATAAGCATAAGTGTTTGACCGAAATGCCCTTTTATAAGCGAAAGACTTCTTCTCACACATCCAAAAGGAGATTGTTCCGGCTCAAACGTAAATACTTGGAATACAAGTACAAAATATATAGCAAAAATCCCGCATAATACCCACATAAGAGGACACAAGGCAACTAAAGAGAAAATTCCGAATAAAAACCACAAACCTATAAAAGGCAACGCCCTTCTGTTTATCAATTCTTTGTGTGCATCAAAATCATAAACCCTGCCCGATTTTAGCATATTGCTTACCATAGAGTTTACAGCCCCATAAGCAACCAGATAATCCCAAAAGGCTTTGCAAAATATAGCAAATCCCGGAAGAGTTATAACAATTGATATCCCGACTAAAGTCCAAAAGTCATTAAGATTAGGATATTTGTCAAGCAGCTTGGGAAGATTAATTGTGTAAAAATATGTTATAAAAAATATAATTCCCAAACCTGCAATTTGCCCCAAAACAGGGAATGACATGTATTTTATAAATTTATCAAAATTTGAAAAGTATAAGCCTGATGCTTCTGCGAATATTCCAAGCGGTGTTTTTTCTGATTTTGCCATTGCATTCTCCAAACTATTAAGAAGTAAAAATTATTTTTATATTTGTTTTGAGTTTATAAACTCTATTGCTTCTTCTTTTGTATTAACTTCTCCATTTAATTGTGCCTCATGTAATTCATTTATAATTTGACCTAAAATCGGTGATTGTTTAATTTTTAATATATTCATTATTTCACGACCGTCAATCAATTTTGGTAAAGGTTTCAAAGTCGGTTTAACTTCAAAATAGAAATTAAGAAGTTTGTTTAATCCTTTAAGGTTATTTTCTGTCATCTCTTTTGTAACCTCAACGCCTTGCGCAGAAAGTCTGTCTGCTTTTGCGAGTATAATGTTATCTATTACATTATTGCCCATTTTTCTGACATATCTCATTAAAACTTTGTTATCAAGATTCGGTGCGGATATTACACTTGACGGATAAATATGTTGTCGTATTAGTTCTGATATATATTCAATTTGTTTGTTTGAAAATTTTAATTCTTTAAGCAGCGGTTTAACAAGTTTTGCACCTTCTAAATCATGCTTTATAAAGCGGTGTCGGTAAGGTTTATCCTTGGGGTATTCCGTTCCGTCTTGGACAGTCCATATTGTTTTTTTATCCTCCTCAAGAGTCCAAGTTGACGGTTTGCCTATATCGTGTAAAAAACCGGCAAGTTTGAGGTGATTAATTCTGGGATATCCGCCAAAGTCTATCTGATTGAGATGGCTTTTAATATCATTATTCCCATCATTGTATAAAAACTCAATTTGTCTGACCGTTTCTATAACGTGGTGTATCAAATCTAAGTGATGATGCGAATTTGAAGGTACTGTTTTTATCTCTTTTACACAAGGAAAAATCAGTTCTAAAATTCCGTCATCAAGCATTTTTAGCAGCGTTTTCGAAGTATATTCTCCTCCGAATAGTTTCATTATCTCATCATGAATTCTCTCCCTTGCCGGTTTTAATATCAAATTTTTATGCTTTACAAGTATCTGCTCCAACTCTGCATTTAAAGCGAAGCCTGTTGTTGCCATAAATCTGTAGGCTCTTAATATTCTAAGCGGATCATCAATAAAATTTTCTTCTTTTATTGAACGCAAACATTGATTTTTTATATCATCTATTCCGTTTGTTACATCAATAAATTTTTCTTCTTTAAGATCATATGCAATTGCATTTATTGTAAAATCTCTTCTTAATAAATCTTCTTTTATGTTTTCACCGCACATTTCAGATATATCAAGATAGTTCTCCTTGTCTTTTAAAACCAGTCGGTATATTTTATTTTCATTATCTAACGTAATAAAAGTTGCATCAAGTTGTGATGCGAGTTTTTTTGCAAATTTTTCTGCTCCTTTAATAGAGATGTCCCTATCTTTAGTATTATATTCTTCCATAAGAAAATCTCTGACCATACCGCCGACAAGATATCCTTCATTTATGTTTTTTAAGACAAAATCATCCTTGATATTCATAAATGATATCTCCCAACCCCACTATTACGGCAGTTTCAGCTTTTAGTATTAAATCTCCAAGTGATATAATCGGTAAATTTTTATTTTTAAAAAAGTCAAATTCTTTTTGTGAAAACCCTCCTTCAGGGCCTATAATTACAAGTATTTTTTCAGCTTTTTTTATCGGGTTTTTGCTTAAAAACTGTTTTAAGCTTTGCTCTGTAGAACGTTCGCCAAACACTATAATTTTATCATACTTATTTTCAAGGACTTGGTTTATTGTTGTAACAGGATTACAAGTCGGAATTTTCGCTCTTTCACATTGTTTTGATGCTTCATACATAACCTTTTGCCATTTTTCTACTTTTGATATTGCAATATTTTTTTTGACAGCACAATTGTCAGTCATTATCGGAAAAACACTTCTTACGCCAAGTTCTGTTGCCTTTTCCATAATTGTTAATTGAGCATCACTCCTTAGAGGCGATTGAGCTAAAAACAAATCGAATTCTAAATCCCTTTCTGAAAGATAAGATTTATCAATATGGCAAACAATTTCATTATTTGTAATATTAAAAATACTCGTCTCATACTGAATTTGGTTTTCATCAATCAGCAAAATCTTTTCGCCGATTTTTGCACGAAGAGCCCTTGCTATATGGCGGTAATTTTCATTATCGCTGATTGTTATAGAATTGTTTTTTACATTTTCTGATTTTATGAAAAAGTGCGGCATTTTTCTCCAACCCTTATATTCTGCTATTGTCGTCTAATTTAGCATTTATTGCATTAATTTTTTCTTTTGCTTGATTTTTTCCCCTATCATAGGATTTTTTGTAAAATTTGAGTGCCTTACGGTAATGTTCTCTTTTATAGAAAAAATCTCCCAAATGATAATAAGGTTCAGGGTTTGATTTATCTATATTCATGGCTCTGTAGTAATATCCCTTTGCATAACGGTCTTTACCTATTACATCATATAATTTTCCCACCTTAAGTGGATATATAACATTTTCAGGGTAAGCTTCCGCAAGCATTCTATATAAGTTAAGTGCGGATATCATATTATTATCGTACGTTTTGGAGTTTACTGCTTTTATGAAAAATGCTTCTGCCTTAGACTCCGTTTCAGTTTGATTTATTTTTGTATAATCAAAAGGTATTCCGTTTTCTACTCTTCCTTGAATCATAGAATATGATGGAAGTATTGTTATGCAAACTATTAAAGGTATTAATAAAAATCTATACATCTGAGCTATATAATTCATCTTAACATTCTATAATAATATCTATTATATCAGATTATTTTAAAGTAGAATATATACAGAGGATTTTGTATTGAAAGAGCTTGTTTGTTTATCAATTTTTATCATTTTATCAACATTATTTGCAATAGCAATGGTTATTGCGGGGTTTATATGTGAATATAAAGGTAAGAATCAAATCAAAAATTCTACTTACGAATGCGGAATAAAACCTCTTCACGATGCCAGAATCAGGTTTGACATAAAATATTTTAACTATGCGGTAATGTTTTTAGTGTTTGATATAGAAACAATTTTTCTTTATCCTTTTGCGGTTTATGTAAACGGATTGGGATTATTTGCAATTATTGAAGCTTTTATTTTTATTGCAATTCTGCTTTTAGGCTTATTCTTGGCAATAAATAAGAAGATGTTGAGGTGGATATAGTGGGATTTTTTGTAACTTCAATTGATTGGATATTGAATAATGCAAGAGCAAATTCACTTTGGCCTCTTACGTTTGCAACTTCTTGCTGCGGTATTGAGATGATGCATACAGTAGCTTCAGATAATGATATTGCGAGATTCGGTTCGGAAGTTTTCAGAGGTTCTCCAAGACAAGCTGACTTATTAATCTGTGCAGGTACGATTACACACAAAATGGCACCGGTTTTGTTAAGACTTTATGAACAAATGGCAGAACCAAAATATGTTATAGCAATGGGGGCATGCACTTGCGGTGGCGGAATGTTTTACGATAACTCATATTCGGTTGTGAGAGGCATTGATAAAATTATTCCTGTTGATATTTATTTGCCGCAATGTCCGCCTAAACCGGAAGCTCTTATAGATGCAGTAAGAAAACTTCAGAAGAAAATTATTAAAAATGAATCTATTTTAAGCAGAAAAAAATTTGTGAATTCTCATACATCAAAATTAACGGATAATGGTGAACTATTAACGGAGGTCAAGTAATGGATTTAGAAGAATTAAAAACTCTTATAGAACAATGTGAGCTTGACGGCAATAAAATTTGTATAAAAAATTCTTTATATGATATTGTTAATATTTTGAAAAATAAATATTCATACAATTTGTTGAAATCAATAACAGCAGTAGATTTAGGTGATGAGACTGAACTGATTTACAACTTATATTCTACTATTGATGAGGAGGATGTAATTTTATCTGTCAAAGTAAAAAATGAAGCAGAAAGCATTATAGATTTATTTGATTCTGCAAAGGCAGATGAAAATGAAATTTATGATATGTTTGGAATAAGTTTTATTGGTAATGATGACTTAAAACGTCTTTATATGCCGGAAAATTGGACGGGGTTTCCGTTAAGAAAAGATTATGTGCAAGATGATACGAGGTTAGCTTGGAACGATGACACAGACAACGCTTAAACTCAATCTCGGACCGCAGCACCCATCTACTCACGGAGTGTTGAGGCTTATATTAGAACTCGAAGGAGAAAAAATATTATCCTGCGAGCCTGATATTGGCTATCTCCATCGAGGAATGGAAAAAATGGCGGAAGGTATGACATATATTCAATATCTTCCTACCGTTGACAGAATTGATTATTTGGCAGGTTGTTTTTACTCTGAACTTTTTTGCAGAACAGTAGAAAAAGCTCTTGGCATAACTTTGCCGGAGAGAGTTCGTATAATAAGAGTTATCCTTCTTGAACTCAACAGAATTGCGTCTCATCTTCTTTGGATAGGGGCATTTCTTATGGATTTAGGTGCTGTTTCTCCGTTTTTCTATGCGATGAGAGAACGTGAGATGATATTAAGATATTTTGAAAAACTCACAGGGCAAAGAATGATGTACAATTATTTTGTATTTGGAGGTATTCGTAAAGATATTGATTTCCTTGAAGATATTGACGAAATTCTTAGAATTTTACCTTCAAAAATACAAGATTACGAAAGAATAATAACCGATAATCCGATTTTTTTGCAAAGAACAAAAGCTAAGGGTATTTTAGAACCTGAGATAGCTTTAAATAACTCTGTTACAGGTGTTAATTTGAGAGCTTCGGGAATAAATTATGATTTAAGAATAACTGACAAATTGTATGAAGGTTTTGAGTTTAGTCCTGTTGTTTTGGAAGGAAAAGATGCTTGGTCCAGATATAAAGCAAGAATCTTAGAGCTTAGTACGAGTATGAATATAATTAAACAAGGTTTGGATAGACTAAATGAAAACAAAACTTTTGAACAAAAATTGATTAATCCGTTAACATTAAAACTTCCGGAAGGAGAATTCTATAGTGAAATAGAAGCGCCAAGAGGATTAGCATCAGTTTACATAAAATCAACCGGTACGGAAACACCGTATAGGTTAAAATGGAGAACTGGGTCTTATTACTCGGTTAATCTTTTGAGAAAACTTCTTGTCGGTGAATATCTTAATGATGCAATTGCAATTGCAGGATCATTAGACATAATCTTACCGGAGGTTGATAAATAATGAACTACCTCTATCATTTATATATTGAATTTTTACTAAATCACGGAATTCCAAAAATGTTTGGAGATATTACATTTTTTATACTTCCGTTTTGCATAATTGCCTTTGCTTTACTTATTGTTGTTCTTGGTCTTGTTTTGGCGGAAAGAAAACTCTTAGGCTGGTTTACACAACGTAAAGGTCCTAACCGTGTAGGATGGTGGGGACTGCTTCAAACTTTAGCAGATGCATTCAAGCTTTTGATAAAAGAAAATATTACACCTGAAAAATCGGACAAGTTTTTGTTTAACCTTGCACCGATATTAGTGTTTGTGCCTGTTATGACCGTATTGTGTATGATTCCGTATAGCTCGGAATTTACGTTTGTAAACACTTCTACAAATGTAATTCTATATCTTTTACTGGCTGCTTTTCCGGTATTAAGTATTTTTCTCGGCGGCTGGGCAAGCAATAATAAATATTCATTAATAGGTGCAGTGAGAGCCGTGGCACAAGTTTTGAGCTATGAAATTCCGATGACTTTTGTTGTATTATCGGTAATTGTTTTGGCATCATCAATGAATCTTACAAGTATAACATTAGCTCAATATTCAAGATTTGGTATTTTTGGTTGGTATTTACTTCCTTGTGTAGTAGGTTTCGGAATAATGTTTATTTGCACTTTAGCTGAACTTAACAGATGTCCGTTTGATTTACCTGAGGCAGAAAGTGAACTTATTTGCGGATATAATACAGAATATTCAGGCATGAGATTTGCATTATTTTATTTGAGTGAGTATGCTTTGCTTTTTGTAAGCTCTGTGTTTCTTGCAATAATGTTTTTGGGCGGTTATCTTTCTCCGTTTGGAGTGTACTTAAGTACACTTTTGGTCAATGATTCTTTTATGAGCAATATTCTAATATATTTTGAACAGGCTTTTTGGCTCATATTAAAATCTTGTTTAATTATTTTTGCAATAATATGGATAAGAGCAACTCTGCCAAGATTAGCGTCATTTGATTTACTTAAGTTTTCGTGGACAATACTTTTGCCGCTATCTATATTTAATTTATTTTTTATGGTGATTCTTAAATATTTGGAAGGAGGTGCTATATGCGCGCTCTTTTAGAAGGTTTATTAACTGTATTGAAACATATTTTTATGCGGCCTGTTACATTAGAATATCCTGAAAAGAAGCGATTCCAATCTGATGTGTTCAGGGGTAAACCTGCAGTTATGGGGTGTGTAGGTTGTGGTGTTTGTAAAAAAGTTTGTCCTTCTAATGCAATTGAATATGTGAAAAATGACGACGGAAAGGTTATTTCATATACATTTGATTTAAAGAAATGTATCTTTTGCGGAAATTGCATGTATTATTGCCCTCATAAAGCAATAAATCTTACGCAGGATTTTGAACTTGCAACAGAATATAAAAATGAATTAATGTTAACATATAAAGGAGGGGCTGATGATTAATAATCCTATAGTTTTTTACATAGCCTCATTCCTTATTATTGTGTTTGGATTGTTTTCGATGTTTCTAAAAAACATAATATATTCTCTTCTTTGTGCAATAATAGTATTCTTTTCAACTTCTATATTATTTTATATTTTAGGAAGTGAATATAATGCAATAATTCAAGCTGTAATATATGGTTTTGCCGTTCCTGTAATTATAGGACTTTCAATAATGTTTACAACAGGGAAAAACAATAATTCAAAAAAAGGGTTTACACTTCACTATATTACTCTGCTGGCTGGCGCAATATTTGTTTTGGCGTTAGTTTATGTAATTATGATATCTCTCGCCATGATGCCTGATTCATTTCATATAACTGAGCTTGCTCAATTTAATTCTTATGAAGTTATGTCTGCTTTTGCAAGAGGAATTTTTATTGATTACGTTTGGGCATTTGAACTTTTGTCATTACTTTTAACAGTTGTAATTGCAGGTTTTACGTTGTTAAGTATAAAAAGCAAAACAGGAAATAGAAAATTATAAAAAGAGGCAAAAAATGTTTAGTACTTCTATTACAATATATCATTATTTATTCATAGGGTTAATTTTATTTTTAATAGGAACAATCGGTTCTATTATTGCTAAAAATGTAATCAAAGTTCTTATCGCAATAGAATTTATGCTGACAGGAATAAACGTAAATCTGATTACTTTTGCTTCATATTGCAGCAGTGGTAATTTTGACGGATATGTATTTGCTCTTTTCTATGTAGGAATTGGAGCGGTAGAGCTTGCGGTTGCTCTTTATATTTTTTATCTTATGTATAGAAAAAAGGAAAGTGATAATATAGAAAGTTATAGTGAATTATAAAAACAAAAGGAAACAATGGAAAACTTAATCTTAGATAATATATCATTAATACTTCTTTTACCGCTATGGATTTTTTTAATCATAATGGTTGGAAGGTTTTTCTCGGTATACGTTCATAAAAATATTATATATTTGGTAACACTTTTGTCTTCTTTACTCGGAGCAGGTGCTTGCGGACTTGCGTTGATTAATATTAAGGAACCGGCGGACTTTATATACCCTTTTATACAAATAAATGATTTTTCAATAACATTTGGACTTCATGTTGATAAATTGTCTTTAATAATAGCTTTGTTACTATTTATAATCAGCTTTAGCATCCAATTATTTTCTATATCATATATGAAAAATGAAAAGAAAAATTATAGATTTTTTGCTCTTTTAAATTTCTTTAATTTTTCAATGGCATTTCTTCTGTTTAGTCCAAACTTGTTTCAATTATATGTTTTTTGGGAACTTGTAGGAGTTGTTTCATATCTTCTGATTGGTTTTGAATATAACAATCCATTAAAATCCATAGCTTCAAATAGAGTTTTTATTATAAACAGAATAGGTGATACAGCTCTTATTTCGGCAATAGTTCTAACCTCATTTTTTATGTATCGATATGTTGACAATCCTAATCTGGTTACACTTTCTATTGATGATCTTAATTCAATATCTTCATTGTTGCTTGCATATACTACAAATATAGGTTTTTATATAATTTGCGTATTATTTATAATAGCTTGTGCCGTAAAGTCTGCTCAATTCCCATTTTATACATGGCTGCAGGACGCAATGGAAGCTAAATTACCTGTTAGCGCACTTTTACACTCTGCGACAATGGTAGCAGCAGGAGTTTATCTTCTTATCAGACTTATGCCGTTTTTTACATTAGAGCAAGGTTTAATGAATTGTATTCTTGTAACAGGTACTGTAACTGCGCTTATTTGCTCTATTTTAGCATCTATAGAAACACAGCCCAAAAAAGTTTTGGCATATTCAACCTCTGCCAATTTAGGACTTATGTTTATGGCATTAGGACTTAATAATATAAGGGTTGCCATTCTGTTTTTAATTGCTCATGCGTTTATAAAAGCTATGTTGTTTATTTTGCTTCCTAAAGAGAATAGTACATCAAAACTGAATTTAATATTGTTTGCAATATGCGGATTAAGCCTTGCAGGGATAATATTTTCCGGTTTATCCGTAAAAGAGCTTCTTTTTGGGGATTTACAATTAAATAAAACATTATCCGTAATATTCTTATTTATATCTTTTTTAACAGCTTATTATATTTCAAGATTAGGATTTTTGCTTTATAAAAAAACCGAATTAAAAAATTGTTTAAATATTTCTGAACTTACTGCTTTTATAATATTGATTGCGGGTAATATTTTTGTTTATTTAATATTAAAAAATACTTATCATATAAAAGAACCTTATATTGCAGCAATTGGCGGTTTGTGTTTGGGTATTTTGTTATTTAAAAATAATGCTCTTGAAAAAATAAATAATACACCAAAACTTATTGAAAGGTTGTGTAATAATTTTGTTCCCTATATCTATAACAAATTTTCATCAGCAATGAATTATATTGATGAAAAAGTTTTATCTGATTACAAATCTTTTATATTTATATCAAAACTTCCGGTAAGATTAATTGGTTGGATAGAAAACAATATCATGAATCGAGCAGTAACACTCATCAGCTATGTTTCTAATAATATATCAAAAGGTGATACCCTTCTTCAAAGCGGAAATGTACAAACATATAACGCATATGGATTTATAATAATCACTTTGATAATTGCACTTGTGATTATAGGATACACAATAATACTGAATTAAAGGAAAATGAAAAAGAATACGAGGGAAATATAATGAATATGATACTTTCAATACCGATTTTGATACTGATACCATGTGTGATATCTTTAATTTTGTTATCACCTTTGTTTACCTCAAATGAAGTTACTATAAGGCGGTTTGCAAAAAGTGTTTGTGCATTCCACTTTGCATACACTATTTTAATGCTGATATTTTTTGATTCAGCAAATCCTTATACTGCAAATATAAGTTTTTGGGGAGCAGATTGGGTTCAGGCATTGGGTATAAAGTTTTCATTCAAAATTGATGAAATATCAATGATACTATGTGCTTTAACCTCCTTTGTTTTTTTAATAGCATCTATATCAAGTAAATTCAATATAAGAAAAAATCATAAATTTTATTATTCAATGTTGTTGCTTTTGGAGGCTGCAATTATAGGAATATTTACTTCTTCAGATATGTTTCTATTCTTTTTGTTCTGGGAATTAGAAATGATACCTGCATATTTTTTAATTGGTGGCAGCTTTAACTACGGTGCGAAAAATTATGATGAAGAGCGTGAGCGTGCTAAAAAATCCGCAATAAAATTCATTTTATTTACTTTTTCAGGAAGTATGTTTATGCTTCTTGGTATTCTATTATTACATCACTATAATTTCATTATAAACGGAGTTTTATCTTCGTGTTTTACAGATATTAACGATTCTGCTATACCAATGAGTATACAACTTTTTATTGCATCATGTTTACTTATAGGTTTTGGTGTAAAACTTCCTATAATACCTTTGCATACTTGGCTTCCGGATGCTCATACAAATGCATCTACTCCGGTTAGTATGGTTTTAGCGGGTGTTCTGTTAAAAACAGGGGCTTATGGGATTTATAGATTTAACTATGAAACACTTCCGCAATCATTTCAAATTATTGCACCAATTTTAGCTATCTTAGCTATTATAAATATAATTTATACTGCTTTTGTTTGTTACGCTCAAACTGATATTAAAAGAATTGTTGCTTATTCAAGTATTTCAAATATGGGTTTAATCCTTTTAAGTTTGTGTGCATTTAATAAAATAGGTTTAGCGGCATCGGTATTTCATATGATTGCACACGGACTTGTTACATGCGGATTGTTTATGATTACAGGAATTGTTTATTTAAGGTTCAAAGATAGAAATATTAATACTTTGCAAGGTGTTGCGATGGTAATGCCAAGACTTTTTGGTTTTGCAGTGTTAATTGTTTTAGCATCAATAGGTGTTCCGATGTTTGCACCGTTTATAAGTGAGATACTTACAATAATCAGCGCAATGAATTCAGAATTATCATTTGTTATAAGAATTTCGGCATTACTTTCATTACCTCTATTAATCTTAAGCTCTTGTTATATGCTAAAGTTTTTGCACAAAGGATTTTATGGTGAATTAAAAGAAGAATATTTGAAAGTAAATGATTTGTCTGTACATGAATTTGTGGTTCTTGCATCAATTCTTGGCGGACTTTTAGTTTTCGGCTTGTTCCCAAATTCAATATTAAGTATGATTTCGTAGTATAAAAATTATTAAGGATAAAAGATGATAAACGATATTTTTAACATATTATTACCGCAGGTCGGGTTAGGTATATTTATAATACTGCTTTTTATATTAAGCATGCTTCTTTCACCACGGTGCTATAAATATGCAAGAATAATATCTGCAGTCGGAATATCAATTGCGATTACTCTTTTATCTACTGTTCAGACGGAGCCTCAATATTTTGGGTTTAGGGGCTCTATAATGAGTGATAGCTATACATTATTGTTTGATTTTATAATCTTACTGTGCGGTTTTTTTACCGTTTTATTAACAAAAAACTTGGTAAAAACCATTAAAAGAAACGCATTCACATTTTTTGCACTTCTTTTAAGTGCTATAATGGGTGCAATTAATGTGGTTTCAGCGAATGATTTCCTTACTCTTTTTGTTTCCATAGAGCTTTTAGGCTTTTCTACGTATTTTTTAATATCGGTATCAAAAGGGTACTACTCAAAAGAAGCTGCATTTAAGTATCTGATTACATCTGCTGTTTCTTCCGGTTTTTTTCTTTTCGGTGTTTCTTATTTGTATGGAATTACGGGTTCAATAAATTTTTCTCAAATATATGAGTATATTACAGATAATGAAACCTCACTTGTATATTCAGTTTCAGCAATTATGATTGTTCTTGGATTAGCTTCAAAACTTGCGGTATTTCCGTTTGCAAATTGGATTATTGATGTTTATAAGGGATGTGAAACATCAATACTTGCATTTTTATCAACTATTCCAAAACTTGCTATGTTTGGGATTATATGTCGTTTAATGGTATTTCCTTTGGGCAACAGTTTTGAACTTACATTTGTTATTGCGGTACTTTGTTTGATTACGGCTTTTTGGGCAAATACTTATGCCATAAGAGAAAATAATGTTAAAGTCATTTTTGCGTGTTCTGCATCAGCAAATGCCTCTTATGCACTAATGACTGCAAGTTTGGTTTCTGTTTATAACCTTTCAACAGTGATTTTTTACCTTTTATGCTATGTAATAATGAATTTGGGAGTTTTTGCATTTTTAAATATGTTCGGAGAAGAAAAACCTTTTGATGTTAGTAATTTTTCAGGAATTTTCCATAGAAATCACGGATTAACTGCCGCTTATGCATTATCGGTACTTTCTCTTGCAGGCATTCCTGTTATGTCAGGATTTATTGCTAAAATATATCTGTTTACCGCTATATCGAGTTCCGGATTTGTTTTCGTTCCGTTCCTTTTAGGTTTGTTGTTGCTAATGGTAATGGCACTATTTTATTACCTTAAAGTTATTTTACCGTTATTTGAGAATTATGACAAAAATAATGAAACAGTAAAAATTAAAGCTAACTTTTCGCAGCAATTTGTACTATATTTAACAACAGGTTTGACATTATTTATAGGAATTTGTCCGGAATTTTTAATAGAACTTTGCAGGTTTATAGCATATAACATTTAAAGTTACGATTTTTATGTTTTAATTTTAATGTAAATTATTTAATTTTAGACTTATCTTTGTTACTTTTTGTTTGCTTAGGAGTATATTTTGCAACAATCTTTTGAAGTTTTTCTTTTGTTGCATCTGCAAATCGTTTTTCTATATATATTATTTTATTTTCTATTTTTTCTCCTAGTTTTATAGGCACAGAAGTATCTTTCTGCGCAAGTTTAGCTTCTTTTTCGCATTTGCGCATAAGTTCATATTGATAGTTCAAATCATATTCAGGTGGTAAACCATAATTACGAACAGTTTTGAATAAACCTGTCGACCGGTTTATGTGTCTTTGGGTTTTGCATTCTTGAAGTTCGTCTTCTCTAAGCTGAATATTTGCATCTTTGCAATATTGTAAAAATCTATCTTTTGCAGCAGCATTCTCTTCTGGTAAAAGCCTTCTCCACAAATCTATCAACGGAGCGTACATTTTATCGAGCTGTTTACCGTCAAAGAATTTGAAACGTTTATCATCAAAGGCTTTCCCGTCAGACATTTTTGCACCCATAATCTGCAGCTCAAATGGTCTTGAGCCTTTTTCTGTTGATTGCAAAATTAAATGCAAAGCACAATAATTTCCTTTTGTATACCTTGGCAAAGGTCTGTCTACTAATTGGATTTTATCAGGATTTGTTTCCAGACCGTTTATAACTTCTTCCTGAGCGTCTTCTAGCTTGTCTAAAAAAGTTTTTGAAACATAATCAAATTCTTCTTGCTCCTTCTTGTAAAAAGATTCAATTGTTTTAGGATTGTGTATCTCAATTGCCTTAGGACGCTGCAATTCAATCTCTTTAAGTACAATTTGTTTAGTTTTTATAAGTGGAATAAATCTGTCAAGAACAATTTCTGCTTCTTTTTTTCCTGTTTTGTAATTAAAAACAGTCTTCCTTCCGTTCAAATCAGTCATATTTTCTAATATTTCATTTATGGAATTCCAATCTCTTGTAGAGCTTTTTTCCATTATTGATACATCTGATTTTGCTCTGCCGGACATTTTTAAGATCGGATTTTTAGGTTCCGATTCTGTTACAACAAGGTCGCCAAAAATTCTTTCCATAAAATTATCAATTTGTTTTTGCGATTTTAAAATCATTTCACGAATTTGTCTTGCAGTAGATATAGAAACACCCTGTTTTCTTTCTTCACCTGAAAGATTCTTTTTTGTAGGCCCTGCTGTATCCGGTGCTTTTTTTGATTCTGCAACCAACTTTGCATCTCTTAATGCCCTTGCTTCTTTTCTTGCCTTCGCAGCCGCTTCTCTAACGGAGATTTTAGGCATTTTACCATTAAATGAAACAGTATCAACACTAAGCGGTTTTGCCATTCTTACACCATATTGAGAATTATTAAAACCAGCTCTGCTCATTGACGGTGTTATATTAAATTTTGCGCTATAAATTCTTTGAATATTCATAATCTGACTTTCTTCATTTATTCATTCAAAAACACGTAAAAAAATTTTTTGCTAATTATATTTTTTTAATTTTATTAATTATACACCATCTGTTTCTTCAATTTTATTCTCAAATCCGGTATATTCACAAATTTGCCTTGCCCATTCTTTAAGTATTTCATCTTCCGGCAGTTTGTAAGAAATAGGCGTTCCTACTGTTGCTGTTACATGTTTTTCAAAAAGTTTATGTGCGTAACCGTCAAACCCTTTTATACCGACAGGAACAATATCTGCTTCAAATTTTTTCGCAAACATTATAAAACCTTTATGAATATCTTTTATAACAGGTTCTTTTATAATTCTTCCCTGAGGAAAAATTCCAAGCGACCAAGGCGTATTAAATATTGATTTTATTGTTTTAAAAGTTGCAAGTTCAGGTTTTTCTCTGTTTACTGCAAAAGCACCCAAAATATGGACAAGAAAACGTAAAACCTTATTCGTTTCTTCTTCAAACAATTCTTTTTTAGCCATATATGCTACGCACTTACCTACAGCAAGAGACACAATAGGAGGATCAATATAAGAAACGTGATTTCCTGCAAAAATTACTCTGGAAGTTTTTGGAACATTTTCTTTGCCTACAACTTTTAAATTATACATGAATTTTGTAACTGTCCAACACACAAATGTTACGAATGTTTTATAAAAAAGCATACGCCAAAAACCGTAATCTTTTTCTGTCCTTCTGTTGTAATTTTTTACTTCTTTTCCCATTCATACTTCCCTATCAACTATTGTGCATTCGGTATATATTTAAGTCCAGTTAAGTTTTGTATTGCTTCGCCCCATTTTGAAACCATTTCATCTATATTATCAGAATACGGTATTACCTTACCTATTTTAACAACAATTTTTCCTGAAAACGGAATCCTTTTTGCAACTTCGGTTCCCGTTATTCCAATTGGTAAAATGCCGCATTTATTTATTTTAGCAATATTGGCAAATCCTTTGGTAATATTTTTAATTTCACCATCTAACTGTCTTGTTCCCTGTGGAAAAATTCCGAGAACCCATTTGGTATTTTTAATAGCTTTAACTGTTTTTAGGGTAGAAACACTAACGTGTTCTCTATCAACGGCAAAAGCTCCAAGCCAGTTCAGCCACCATCTGAGAAAAGGATTTTCAAACAACTCTATTTTTGCCATGCAAGCAACACCTCTGTCCATAACTGCACAAATTAAAGGAGGATCAAGAGTAGATAGGTGATTTGCTGCAATTAGAAAATTATTATCCTTAGGAATATTTTCCCTTCCCTGCACCTCTAAACGATATACCAGCTTAAATCGTATCATATAAAATATATGTGTTACAAGAAATAGAAAAATTCTTCTCCATATATTATAAAATTTTGCTTCTCTATACGAATGATTTTTATTTGTTTTTGCAGCCTTTTCAGACATATTTAACTCCTCGCACAGTACTAATTATACACTAAAAATATTGTATAAAATAGTTAATTAGGGCTATTTGTGTTTTTCCTGTTCTTTTCTTTTTGTCTGCCCTGTTCTTTTTGCTTTTGATTATCTTCACTATCTGAAGTCTCTTCATCCTCTTCAAATATATCTTTTACAGATTTTTTGTGCTTGTTGGCATTTAAAACACCTGCTACATTATTCATTGCTAATGAATTTAGCGTCGCTCTAAGCAACGCACTTCTGTCAACATAAGGCTGATTAAAGAAACCGTCTTCCTCTTCTTCTCCTTCTGCCGGAGGAAGGTACATAGCTTCGGAACCGTATTTTTCTTGGCTCATTTTAGCTGCAGTACCGGAGGGGTCCCCGCTTTTAAAATTAAAGGCACCACCAATTCCGTAAAATCCTGCTGAACGATTATCTACCACTATTTGACCTCATGCTGAGCGTATTTTTCAAAAATACATACAAATACCCTCATAGTGTAATATAACCCCTAAAAATATAATTTGCTATTCTGTTACAAAATTGTTACATTTCAGAATTTAAAACCAATTATTACCAGATTTCTTTGATAAATCTCTTCTAATGGTAGTGTGTATTCAATAATATTAATAATTTTCGCATTATATTTTTTCATAACCGCCTTGGCGCAATCAATCTCTGCATCAACTTTTTTAGATTTGTATGCGACAAAAACACCATCCTTTTTTAGCAATGGAAGGGCATATTCTGATATTTTTGATAAATCTGCGACTGCACGACTTGTTATTATGTCAAATTTTTGTTCTCTTAAATTTTCAACTCGGTCGCAAATTAAAACAAGATTGTTTAAATTTAAAGCTATTTTAATTTCTTGTACGGCATTAATTTTTTTTCTTATACTATCTATTCCGACTACATTAACATTAGGGTATTCTATAGCAATCGGAACACAAGGAAAACCGCCACCGCAGCCAATGTCCAATATTGAAATTCCATCTTGGATTCTATTTGTAAGTTTTATTGCCAAAGAATCATATATATGTTTTTCATACAAGTATTTTTCATCATTTTTTGAGATTAAGTTGAGTTTAGAATTTTGTTTTAAAAAGAATTCCATATAAGCAGAAAAGTCCTTTTCTACAGTAAATTTATTTTCCATATCTATCCTCAATCTCTTGAATATCAAAACGATTCATTCTTAGCTTCATATCATCAATTCTTTCTTGTATTTTGCGGATATCAACAGAACCGCCAATATTTTCTGCTATTTTTTTTGCTTTTAAATACTCGGTAAACGCTTCTTTGCTTGTACTTTTGTAATTGTAATAATAATCTCCAAGTGCTATCGTTGCTTCTAATATATAAAAATCTTCATTTATAAATTCTGCACTTTGTTTTGCTTCTGTTAAATATTGATATGTTTTTTCCTTATCGTGCAATTCATTGTATATTTTAGCTAAATAAGAAGAAACGTAATATATTCCTTCATAATTATTATTATCTTTCTCAAGCTGATAGGCTTTTAAGAAACAGCTTTCAGCATTATCATTGTCATACTTTTCGTAATAACATGAACCTAAATTAGAATATGCAGCAGCTTTATAAGAATTATTATGATCTATCGAAAGACATTTATTATAATACTCAAAAGCTTTTTCTTCATCCTCTTTCTCGTCGCAAATTAAAGCTAATTTAAAATATAGTTCGCTTAATTTTTCGTTTGATGTATTTTCATCAACTGATTCAATTGCTTTTATGTAATATTTGTAAGCTTCATCAAGGTTTGAAGTGTCGGTATGAATATTTCCTAACCTGATACAGGCATCTACCATTAAAGACTGCGGCGTGTCAACAGAATATATTACTTTTTTTGCAGTTTCAATGGCACGCTCTGTTTTATACATAGAAAAATATAGTCCTGCAAGTTCGTAATAGAGATAATTAAGGTTTATGAATTCTTCTTGTTTTTCATAGTATGTTTCTGCAAGTTCATAATATTGTTGCGCCTTTGAAAAATCATTTATTGTATAATATAATCTACCAAGTTCAACTCTTATTTCTGCAAGTGAATTTAGATTTGGTTTATATTCTTCAATTATTTTTTTATATCCTTCAATAGCATCTGTATATTTTTTTGCGTCTGCAAGTTTTTTTACTTCTGCCATTTTGCTATTAAGGTTATTCTGCTCTTCGGAAATGGGCTGCTGCATGTCATTTGCGGTGCTTTTTGTATGTTTATCAACAACTTTCACTTCATGTTGTTTACCGTTCTCCAATTCAAATATTCGATTTTTATGATATTCAATCTCAGATTTTAAAGCTTGTTTTGATAATAATATAGAACGAGTTTGCAGAGGTTCTTTTAATTCTTTTTCATATATTCCTATAATGTATTTGTGTAGTTTGATTTCTGTTTTTGCCGGAATTGATATATCAATATCCTGCTGAAAATAATCTTGTACATAAATAATTTCATCCTCTTGATAAATCATTAAATTATTTGTCAAATACGAAATAGAAAATTCATCATATAATTCCAGTATGGCAAGAGCATTTATACTTATTCCGTGTCTTATAGAGCGTAAAAACCAAAAGAAATTACGGATAGAATTAGGTATAAGATTAACATAAGTCATGCCTAAATATGAATCAAAAGCCATACCGGACATTGTAATTTTAGTAAGAAAATCATTAAGATTAATATTCATCGCCTGCATTATTTTGATTGCAAGTGCTGTATAGTAATAATACCCTCTGGATTGTTTATAAAAATTTTCAAGCCCAGTTTCATTACCGTCAATTTGATATGAGCGTACAAAATCTTTAAAAATATCTTTTGTAAAACCTTTTAAAAATATTTTCTTATCAACTTTGGTCTCACCCAAAATGTCTTGAATCATTGCCCTTGTTGATAAAACTATTTTTATATTTTCTTCTTTTACTATGGTATTTAAAAACGCTTCAGTAAGCTTTCTGTTATCTTCTTGTATATCATCATAGGCTTCTAAAATTATTACAAAAGGTTTTTTTATTGATGATATGTATTGTTCAAGTTTTACCGCAAGAGTTGTAATTTTTGCGGTATGGTTTACCGCTTTGGCCAGATTGTGTTTTTCTACAATATTAATAAAAGATAGTAAAATATCATCACAAACGGTTGACGGTTTGCAAACATATTTTAGTTTAATAACTTCTTTATTCAAAAAATCCGAAGAGTAATTTATAAATTGCCGCTTGCCCGTTCCCAAAAAACCATGTATATATAATAATTTTCCATCTCCTCCAAAAAAATCCAATGCTTTTAAAATTTCTGTATTATTATTTTTTAAAAGATAATGATTAATTTTACCTGAGGCGGGTAAAACAAAATCCTGTGTATTTATTTTTTCATCCAAGAAATTATATTGCATACTTTTGATTTTATATGATATGCAGCCTTTTTGCAAATGTATAAATTGCTTGTTTTTCTTGTATAATAGAAAGTAAGGAGAATTAAGTATGATAATTAAGATTTTTGAATTGATAATGACTGCATTTCTTGCATATTTAATTGGTTCTATCTCTACAGGGTATTTGATAGTTAAATCTAAAACGGGAGAGGATATAAGAACAATTGGTTCAGGTTCTACAGGCGCAACTAATGTTAAAAGAGTTCTAGGTAAAAAATGGTTTTTTATTGTGCTTTTACTTGATGCATTTAAGGGTGCTTTACCGGTAATTTTAGCAAAACTCTTTGTATCTGCAGGCTCAGGAGTCGGCTTGGCTCCTGTAATTGCATCAATTTTTGTTATAATAGGTCATAGTAAATCAATATTCTTAAACTTTAAAGGCGGTAAATCCGTTGCTTCCGGAGTAGGTACTATTTTAGCTCTTAACTGGACTGCCGGTTTAATAATTGCAGTGATTTGGGGAACGATTACCTATATAACAAAATACGTTTCTGTAGGCTCAATTATTGCGCTGGCTTTATCACCATTTATAATGTATTTTTTAGGTTCTCCGATTGCTTATGTTTGCTATTGCACTCTTGGCGCAATTTACATAATATACCTCCACAGAGAAAATATTAACCGCCTTAAAAATGGTTGCGAAAATAAAGTTAGATAATATTTAAAAATTGCCAAATAAAAAGCCTGATTTTTAGATCAGGCGCTAATAGATAAGTAAGTTTTGGGGAATTAAATTAGTTAAGTAAGATTAAGATTGGTATTATTTTAAAGGTTTATTTTTTTGCCCTTGATATGAATGTTACCCTCGACTTCATATCAATTGCGAATAATCTCATTTCATCAACCAAAATATGTGATTGATCGCCCCTATCACCTTCGATGTAAAAATCTTTGGAAATTTGCGTTGCCATAGCATTAATGTTGTATGTGTCTAATACTGCCATAATACCTGTCTTTCTTTTTAACTAAAGGGTTATTTAGTTCTTACTCTTTGTTATTTTTTGAACTCTCTTATAATGTGCTTACACATATATAAAGTATATAAACTTTTCCCAATTTCAAAAGCGAGTCGCATTGTTACAAAACTTAATAAAGTGTTTTTAACAGCACTTTTATTAATGCACCAGAATATCAATAACTAAGCAGGTTTCGTCTTTGATTGTAAAGTTTTGTAACAATTTGAGCAAAAATCCTAAAGTTTTCAGAAAATATGCCGATATACATTATATATCATATAAGAGGTGTGTTTATGTCAAATTTCACAGTCAACGGAGTATATACATACACAAGTGCAAACATTTACTCGTACTTAGGCAGAGTACCAACTACGAGTGTTGCTTTGCAAGAGGCATTTAAAGAATATGGCATCAGACCTACCGGAACCAATTCTGATTTAAAAAGACTCAAAAACGCAATGTACACTGAATATTCAAATCAGGTACAACAACAAATCAATAATCAACAGGAAGAAAAACAAGTTTTACCTTGGGCAAGTCTATTATCACAAATTGGCATTCAGCCGACAGGTGATTATGACAAAGACTATACAGCATTTAATAATGCTATTCAACTGTTGAGTCAAAGTGCAATTGACGGTCAGGCTATGGCTTATTTTGCAGGACTAAGAAGTGAAGCACAAAGAGTTTTCGGCTCATACAATCCGCAAGGACAACAAGGTCAAATCTCTTTCTACGCTTTTGAAGGACAGCAACTTTCATAAGATATTTTGAAAAGTTGTATAAAAGTTGGGTGCCGCTATAGAGGTTATAGCGGCATCACTGCATTTATATATTTTATTTTTAGTTATTATATACTTCCGAATTTAACAAGATTTTGTTTTCTCATTCTTATATTTTCGGGAGTAATCTCAACAAGTTCATCATCGCCTATGTATTCAAGGCATTCTTCAAGCGTTAATTCTTTATGAGCTTGCAAAGTTACCATAACGTCAGCGGTTGAACTTCTCATATTAGTTAATTTTTTTGTTTTGCAAATATTTACAACTATATCTTGAGGTCTGTTTCCTTCACCTATTATCATACCTCTATATACTTTTGTATGCGGAGTAACAAAAAATACACCTCTATCCTCAAATTGAGCCAAAGCGTATGGAATAGCTTCACCTTGTTCGTGAGCAAGTATTGAACCGCTTCTTTGTTTAGGAATATCACCCGCATAAGGTTTGTATTCATCAAACGTATGATACATAATACCTTCACCTCTTGTCATTCTGATAAATTCAGAACGGAACCCGATTAATCCTCTTGCAGGAATCGTAAACTTAAGAACAGTTCTGCCGTTTGCATTGTTCATTGAGTTCATTATTGCTTTTCTGCCTGAAAGCCTGTCAATCGCACCGCCTGCATATTCTTCAGGTACATCTATAAGCAAATCTTCAAAAGGTTCACATTGTACACCGTCAATTGTTTTATAAATAACTTCAGGTTTAGAAACCTGAAATTCGTATCCTTCTCTACGCATTGTTTCAATCAAAATGCCTAAGTGAAGTTCGCCCCTCCCTGATACCTTGAAGCAGTCAGTAGAATCAGTATCTTCAACTCTTAAACTTACATTCTTTTCCAATTCATCATAAAGCCTTTTTCTTAATTGACGAGAGGTAACAAATTTACCTTCCTGACCGGCATAAGGACTGTCATTAACTGAAAAATTCATTTGTAGAGTAGGTTCATCAACTTTTATTAGCGGCAACGGATTTATATTATTTGTATCACAAAGAGTTTCACCGATTTGAATATCGGAAAAACCTGCAATACCTACTATATCACCTGCTTCAGCTTCATCTATTTCAACTCTGCCGAGATCTTTAAACCCGAATAATTTTGTAATCTTACCCTTATTAACATCACCTTTAGCATCAACCCAAGCAACTTGGTCTTGAGAATGTACAACACCGTTAACGATACGACCGATAACAATTCTACCGACATACTCGTTATAGTCTAATGTTGTTGCTCTAAATTGGAATGGCTTTGTTGAATCTCCTGCAGGCTCTTGAATGTTTGCTAAAATGCAATCCAAAAGCGGTACCATATCTTTCTTTTCATCATCCAAATTCTTTATTGCAAAACCGTTTAAAGAACTTGCATAAATATATGGAAAATCGATTAAATCTTCTCTGTCCGTTAACTCTGTAAACAAATCAAAAACCTTATCCAAAGTTCCGTCAGGATCAGCTGCCGGCTTATCAATTTTGTTTATAACAACAATAATCTTAATACCCAATTCCAAAGCTTTTGAAAGCACAAATCTTGTTTGAGGCATAGGACCTTCCGCCGCATCAACAATAAGTAATGCTCCGTCTACCATACCCAAAACACGTTCAACTTCACCGCCAAAGTCTGCGTGCCCAGGGGTATCAACGACATTGATCTTTGTTCCTTTATAGTTTATTGAAATGTTCTTTGAAAGAATAGTAATTCCTCTTTCACGCTCTAAGTCATTACTATCTAATACACGCTCCTGAACCTGCTGACCTTCTCTAAAAACTCCGCTTTGTTTAAGCATACAATCAACAAGTGTTGTTTTACCGTGGTCAACGTGAGCTATTATTGCTATATTTCTAATATTTTTAGCCATTTTATTTTCCTACTTCAATTTCTACGATTAAATATCTAGTGTCAAACTTACACTTATATTTTATTATGCTAAATCTTAAATTGCAATGATTAACAAAAATAGAGGAGTTAAGCCATTTGCTTTTGAGCTGCTTCTGCTTTACGCTTTGCATCAAGCTTGTTAGTAATATAAATATTTAAGTTCGGAATACCTAAACCAAGGACTAAACCTGAGAATGCGTAACCGGCAATTTGAGCGACATTCAATGCTCTCAAACGTTTTTTGGTCGCTTTCTTTATTGCTTCATCTTTTATTCCGTTCAAATCTTTTAACATTTCTTTAAATGATTTAGATATAACTTTACCGTTTTCTTCTTTAGTTGTTTTAATACCATTTTCAGCAAGGGTTTGAACAAGTATTTCATCTCTTGTTTTGAGGTTAGCGAAGAACATCTTTTTCAAATAACCTGCTTTTTCAGTACCTTTCTTAATGTTAAGAACTTTGCACTTATCACTGTCAAATGCTGAAGCTGTAAGCCTGTTTACAAAATCACCTAAAACAAGCCAGCTTAAATATCCTAAAGTATCTTTAGTTAATACTTCTCTAAGTTCATCTTTATCACGAGCAGAGAAAATTCTTGAGATAATTGTTATACCATATATACCTTTTAATTGATTTATTGTTGGCATTTTACCGGAGAATGACATCTTATCCATGAATTTTTTAGGTGTAAATTTAAGCGGATTCATATTAAGAGTTGAGAGAATCATGCTAAAGAAACCTACGCTGCTCAATGCCTTCAACCCGAAGAACCCTGCACTGTTATCTTTTGAACGCCCTTCTACACCTACAAAACCGTCTTGACCGGTTTTTAGTTTAGTTAAATACATATTTATCGGTTGCACTGATAAACCAATAGCGCAAGAAGCTGCAAAACCCATTGCAGCACGGTTTTTCATAAATTTGTCCAAACCTTTTATGAAAGCATTTTCTGTAGATTTTTTGCCTAATTTAATTTGCTCTTCAAAAGCATTCTTAACTTTTTCGCCGTTAAATGATTCAGAAACGATAAATATATCATTTAATAATGATTTGAGGTTAGTTTTGCTTACAATTTTCTTATCAGCTGATTCCAAAATAAAATCAGAACCTGCACCTGTATCAGCAATAATTTCATTCATTAATACCGTGCGTGATTTATCTGATTTAGAACTTGTCCACTTGTTAAAGTCAGCTTTATTATTTAATAATTCATCATAGTATTTAGCAACCTTTTCAATTGTTTTATCAGAAAGCTTTACAAATCCGTCTTTATCGGCATTCGCCGCTGTCGGGTTATATCCTTTTGCGCTGCGTAAAGTTTCTTTTATGTATTCTAATTGAGATTTGTTGTTTTTAATTTGGTTTGATTTGTTTTCTGCCAAGATATGTAAAGTATCAGGAGCGGTAAACATTTTATTTACTTTAGTATTGTATTTCTTAGATAAAGAACCTGCAATTAAAGCACCCGCAGCAGCACCAAATAAACCGACACAAGAATCGTTAACTGTACCCATAATTTCACGACGACCTGTTTCCATGCCGGCTGCAGGACCACGCTTAACACCGTCATTTATAGTTCTTGGAGCAACCATAAATGAAAAGTCAACCAAATTTGCACCTACTGCTTGGTTTGTTGCCAAATAACGGAAGGTTGTATCTACGGCACCCTTAAAATTGGTTTGCTGTTTTGTGATTTGATTTTGTTTTGTGATTGGTTGTACTTGCATGTTTTTCCTTGCTTGCTATTTATGTTTTATGCTGTTTTTTGCTTATTATCAGCCCTAAATCCTGCGGTTAATGTCTTATACTCAACATTAAGAGGAGTTACTGCTGATTTTTCGCTGCTATTCTCAGTTTGCGTTTTATTTTGTTCCTGAGCTAATTTGAGAGCTTGTTCATGCTTACGTTTTGTATTTCGACGAGTAAATATAGGAATAATTACCCCTAACAATGCTAATGATACACCTAAGTTAGTTACTTGGCAAGCTGAACGATAGTTAATCGCTTTCTGCCCAATTACTTCACTCGAGGATTTAATATTTACATCCTTCATCCAATGTTTAAACTTTTGCCAAGCATTAGCACCTTCTTTTAATGGCTTCATATCATTCAAAAGAACTGTTCCTGTTTTCTTTTGAATCATTGTAGCCGCACCTTTTGCAGCAACATCACCTAAGTAATATAAGCTTGCAAATGTTGCTATATCACGAACCGTAGCTTCTGCAAGTTCATTCTTGTCATCTGCTGCTGCCATACGAGAAGCAAAAGTTGTTGTTGATATAATTCTTGCTTGATCCATTGTCGGAAACATGCCTTTAAAATCAAGCATTTTCATATTCGGCATTCTTGTTAATGATAATAAAGATACAGCAACCATTGAAGATATTGAAATTAGTTTTTGTTTTAATAAACCTTTTTTAGCTTCAGGATTTTCTTCTATATTATCTTTACCCTTAGCAAAATCATCATAAATCGGAGCGCCTTTCGTACCGGAAACTTTTCCTGTAATCCAACGGTTAATATATTGCATAGAGGCTGCAAGAGGAAGAACAACCGCTAAACCTAAAAGGCTCTTTGTTCTGACAAAAGATTTGTTTTTCTTTGCAAACTCTGCGATTGACATACTGCCGTCTGTTCTTTGGAATTCACGGAAAAACTTAACAGAGTCTTCAAGAAGTGAACTTACCGATTGAGCACTATGTTTTTCTATGGTTATATGTTCAGAAACCTTTGTTTTATCAATAATCTCTTTTGTAATCTCACCGACTTCTTTTCTCATCTCACTATTTTTAATATCTTTACGTGAGATTTCAGCAAGCTTTTTAGCATATTTTTCAACGTTTTCTTTTCCTAGTTTTTTTGCAAAATTTACACGCTCCTTGCCATCAACACCTTCAATATTGCTTATAAGCTTATTTAATGATTCTTGAACTTTATCCGTTGAGGTTGAATTTTCATAATATTCTGAAGCTTTTTGAATCATATCAATACTTGCCCAACTACGGGACATATTTACACCCTTAGGCATGAAGGCAGGGTTCAAAAGTTTTGCTATACCTAAAGTGATAAAGCTTGGTATCAAGCAATTGACAATAAGTCCGGAAGACTCTCTTCGAAATGCTTCAAAACCTGCAAACCAGTTTGTCATGCTCTCTACAATAGTTCTGGGTAAAATAGCAGAAAGCATGTCAATAACCGCAACATTAATCATAGGCACTTGCTCGCATTTTTGAATACCTGCAAGTGCTATTGCACCCAAACCTTTAAAAGCCGGACTTGTTTTTCCGCTTTGCTGTCGTTGGGCCGTAATGCTATTTCTTCTTTCGGGTTCTACACTGATTTTATTAATCATACGCTATTTACACATACCTGCCTAAGTTGATTATAACAACTTATATATATATTTAAAAGCAGAACAAAATAGAAATTGCCTATTTTTTCCTAAATGTTAAGAGAATGTAAAGACAAATTTTTGAATATTTTTTTCGTATTATGAAACTTTAATAAGTTTAGTTTAAATATAAGAAAATATTGATAGCGAGAATATATACATACAACAAAAAGAGAGGAATTTAAGCATGCAAAATTTTGTAAATTTTTGTAACAATTTTAAGCAAAACGAAAAATATTACTGTTTTTAAGCATAAATTATACTTTAGAATTACTTCTGGAGTAGCTTAAGAAGCATGGTACGGAATGTTAAAATAATAATGTAAGTCGAAGGCAGCGAGTGATATTGTCGGATATTCGACCAAAAAAGTTTGATTAGGCATTGTGTATGTGTTCGGCTTACTTCTTAAAAACCAAAAATCTTTTCTTCATAATAATTAGCCTTGCTCCTTTTGTTTCTCTTCCGAAAGGGGCTTAATTTTTGCACCCAAATATGTATTTTGATGCAAAATATTTTTATTTATTGTTAATTTAGTGTAATTTGGTAATCTTAATTTATGTCCCTTTCTTTGACCGCAAAGAAAGTGGAGAAAGAAACTCTTGGCGGATTTTCGGTAGGGCGTAAGCCCGTAAGGTGTCGGTCAGACGTTACTCTGCCGACACCCCGAATAATCCAGAAATTCCGTTCGTTTTATTTCTCTTTCGAGAAATAGCCACTCACTCCATTTCTCTCACTTGGACGAGTTACGGCTTACGCCTTCACTCTTGTCAAAATTCGCTAAACAATTCTACGGTTCAGCCTCATCGAGTGAACTCGGAACTTTCGGGGGTAAATGTACTCTTTTAAGTTTTTATTTGGAGTTTTTTTGCAAGCAGACATTTACCAACCCGCCAGCCCTTCAAACAGCACTCTCTTTGTTGATGCTTCACCTAGATTGTTTGCTCATTCCGTAATGCCCCAAACCCCTCTATGTTTTAGTTTATAAATCATCTTCTAATTTCACATTTAATCTTCTGTAGGTCAGGTTCCACCTGACAATAACTTTTT
>CACYKP010000009.1 GCA_902775025.1 uncultured bacterium
GGGGCAAAACCCTCCGGCATGGATTTAACAAATTCCCAATGGAAATGACTTCCTTGAAGAACTACTGAATATCCCGCATCGTAAAATATTTTTCCGAAGATAATAGAATGGTGATTTCCTGCTCCTTCGCCAATTGAAGGATAAAATATCATTAACGGTGCATTTTTATCTTTTTGTAAAAGAAATTTGTATTTATAAGGTTCCCTGCCTTCCGCAAAATTAACGGAACCTGTTTTAATCCTTCTTTCAAAGCTTCTGTTCCATAAAGAAATTTCGTTCCAAATTGATTTATGAGCTGATTTGTCATCAAAAAGTGCCGTTTTCATAGCATCAATAATTGGTGTTTGTTTTTGGTATCCTTCCAAAACAATATCAGCTTTTATTGCGTCATTAAGCGGCAAAAGTGCTGCTTCCTGCGGTATAGTTGCTGCACCTCCGGTTGTTTGTCCTAATGTCATTATATTATCTCCTTTCTTTTCTCCTAAATTAGCTATAAGCTCTTCTGCTTTTTCAGGTTCTCCTTCTTCAACGAGTTGTTTTTCTTCTGTTAAGAGTTCTTGCCTGTCATAGTTTGAATTTTTTATATAGTTTTCTATCCCGAAAAGTTTTTTATGTATGTCGTAAGGGTCTGCATAAGTCGTTTCAATAAGGTGGGCAAGCGGCTGCATATAGGAGGTGCGATTAACCATAAGACCGAATTTTACAATTGATATAATCGGCGAAGCTAAATACACACAAGGATCCAGAGCAGCTTCTAATGCTCTTCCGCATAATGACCGAGGGGTGCAGGAGTGTAATCCCGGCATTACCAAATATGAGCCTGAACCCATTTTGCATTTGCATAATGCTTGTTCCATATTTTCGTTTGTGGGTTTTAGTTTGAAAATTTTATCGGCAGGATCAAAAAGCCCTCCGAGTCCTATTGTTGAATTAGTCAGAAATCTTAGTGTTTCACGTTTTATTCCTGCTCCGTCTTTTTGGAGTATGCAGCTTGCCAGACGTTTAGGGTATTCAATGTTATTATATGCATCACGAATTCTGTCTATTCCGAATTTTGGCATAATTGATGACCAAATTATATGAACGGGCTTAGCTATGAATTTATTTAACTTCATGTTCAGATTGAACATTTTTCTGTTAAATTTTTCGTGCTTGTCCTCTCCCACATACATTTTTGCGTAGTCGGGGTATCTGTTTATCTGTTCCGTTTCAACTGCTTGGATATCAATAGAATTTTGGTTATATACTTCTTCCGCAATTACAAGCGGATTAAATATTAAAATAAATATCAGCAGAAATGATAAAAATTTTTTTCTCAAATGTTTTCTCCTTATAATTCTAATTTAAGAATTAAGAAGAAAAATTTTTATTATACGATTGTCCTGATAGTTGGGGGATATTTAAAAAAGTGGTATAATGTTGCTATGTTAGAAACAAAAATTATTATAAGTTATATAGTTGTATGTGTTGCCTATTCTTTATGCAGACTTCATTATTTAATGACTGTTAAAAGCGATGAAGAGTTTAATTCAATGCTAAATCAACTAATAGACCTTGCCGGAAGCAGAGATATTGTAAAAGTACTTATTCTATTACAGCTTGTTTTATCGCCGATAACAGCACCTTTTAGTATGCTTAAACAACTTTTTAAATTACTTTTTCCTAAAAATGATAAGGAGTAATATCCGTTAGGATAATGTAAAAATTTTTAAATAGGTTTAATTTAAGTGTGTTAATAAAGGAGGATTTATATGTTCGATTTGTATATTATGGAAACTTGTCCGTATTGTAAAAAAGTGATGGCTTTTTTGAACGAAAAAGGAATTGAGTATAATAAGATAGATATAGCTGATAAGTCAAATGAAGAAGCATTGATTAAATTAGGCGGAAAACGTCAAGTGCCGTTTTTTGTTGACAAAGAGAGAAACGTTCAGATGTATGAATCAATGGATATTATTGAATACTTAAAAACGGTTATTTAGTAACATTTATTTAAAAAAGAGGTCGGGCAAGCATTTTTATGCTTGCCCGACCTCTTTTTTTTAATCTATTTATTCACAATAAGCGTAATATCATTAAATACAACAAATATCATTAATATAATCAGTAGTGAGAAGAATATGGTTGAAACTATTTCTATAACCTTTTCGTCAACAGGTCTTCCTATAATTTTTTCTATAATTAAGAACATCAAATGACCGCCGTCAAGAGCAGGAATTGGCAAGATGTTTAATATAGCGAGATTCATTGAAATTAATGCTGCAAGCAGAATCCCCGAACTAGCGCCGCTTTTATCAATCATATCACCGCCGATTTTTGTAATTGCAACGACTCCGTGCATATCTTTTAACGGAATGTTGCCTGTGAATAATTGACCTAGGGAATACATCATAATATATGTGTTATCCCATAGATAAATACAGCTTTCTTTTACTATAGAAACAGGTTTTTTGGTTTCTATCATTGTTTGTTTTGTAGCGAGTGCTACACCTATAACTCCGTTTTTGTCAGGATAAATAGGTTTTAATTCAATTGTTTCTCCATTTCTTTGAACGGTTAAATTAATAGGATGAACTCCGTTTGAAAGGACTTTTGCTATATCGTATAAAGAGTATTTGCCGTCTGAGACATAAACGGTTTTGCCTTCTATTTGCTTAACTAATTCCAACAAATTTTCGTCTATTTTTACACCTTTATGTTTAAAATATTTTGCGCCCTTTGCAGCATATTTATCCATTGTTATAACTTCTTGACTCAAGTTCTCCGGAAGTCTTATTGCAAGCTCTTCAGGAATCGTTTCGTCTTTTGAAAGTCCGGGGTTTAAGTCTTTCAATCTTTTGAAATTCTCATCAACCGTAACAGAATCAATCATGCCGTTGTTTTTTGCACTATTTTTGACAATAGTTACAAGAGAGTATGCGTTATTGATATCACAACCGTTTGCTTTTATGATTCTGTCTCCTGTCTGTAGTCCTGACTCCCAAATGCTTGCATCTTTAGGAGCGCTGATATTTCCTGCATATACTTCGTAGTTGCCGGAGGGAAGCTTGCCTGAATATATTGCAACAAACATAACAAGTGCAATTGCGCAAATGACATTTGCGATAACACCTGCTGAAACCACTATTGCTCTTTGCCATGCCGGTTTATTTACAAATCTTTCGGGTGAATCTTTTGGTAAGTCGCAATCTTTTTCGTCATCAGGAAATGAAACATATCCTCCTAAAAGCATTGCGTGAACTAATATCTCTACATCGCCGACTTTTGTTTTGTATAAAGTAGGTCCGACGGGAAGTCCGAACCCAAATTTATCAACCCTTATACCGAAAGCTCTTGCTGCAAAAAAGTGTCCCGCTTCGTGTACAAGTATAAGTAAACTTAATAAAAGTATCATTATTAAAATAGACATAAATTCTCCCTCTTTTTTTATGATTTTAGCACGAAATTATTTTTATTATATAATCTTTTTATGGCTATTCAAATCAACGAAATATCAGAAAAATATATAAATAAATTAGGGAAAAGTTATTTTAATACGGTCAAACACTCTGACGCAATATCAGCAATAAAAAATGCAGTAAAAGAAACTTCTGAGGCTCTAAAAGAAGAAATAAAGCAGGCTATAGAACCTTTAAAATCTAAAATTGCTGAGAAAGATGAATTTATAACTTCTCAAGCAAAAGAGAATGAAAAATTAACCAAAGAAAATCAAGAGTTAAAATCAAAGATAAATAGTTACAACCCGATAATACAAGAGGCATATAAACAAGGAATCACTCAAGAAATAAGAGAAAAGAAAAGTGTATTGGTTTCTGTTATTTCAGGACTTATTCGCAATAACGAAGAACTGAATAAAACAAAAAGCGTTCAATTGCAAAAAGTTAAAACAGAAGAAGTTCCTGTTGTTAAGAAACAAAATGGGACTGAAAAGGCACACAAAGTGCAAAATCGAACTGTAGCTATCAATCCTGAAATTATCAAAAAAATCGAAACTCAAAGAAAAAATCAAAAACTTGATAAGGAGCGTTTGGATAAAGCAGGTTTAATTATAAAAACTTTGCTTGAAGATGCTCCGCAGGATTCTTTCGCATATAGAGGAGTGCAAAAGCAATTCAAGAAAACTATGGATTATTATATTAGAACCGCAAATAATCATATAAATAATCGTTATTTTGAAAGAGATAATTATGGAAAAATAAGAATCGGAACAGACTCAAACGGTAGAATAATACTTAAAGAAAGAGGTTTTGAATTAAAAGATAAGTCATTTACCCCGTATAAGTTTAAAATATTTAATGCAGACGGCTCTCAAGTTGAAATCTATGACGGGAATTCGGATTCATATATAGAGTTTCGAGATACAAATGGACAAAAACTTTTAAAAATATGTTATGGCGAGCATTATGGCATATTTATACATGATAAAAATGGAAAACTAATGGTAGCAGAAGGAATTAAAGATGGCGTTGTAAAATATTTGAACATAAATTTTAATGAAGTAAAACCGATAGCCGAAATAGAAAATGACGAAGTAATTAATGCTTATGCACGAAGATTGATGTTAGGCGCTAAACATGATTGCAAAATTTCAACCGTAGATTTTGGAATACAGGGGAAAATTGTAGATGATGGCTATGGAAAACCCAAAATAATACAATATGGTGTAAAAGGAATAACAAGTATTGAAAAAAGAAGACCTGACGGAGAGCGTAAAGATTTTAGTATGAGATTTTATAAAAATACAGAAAATGAGCATTGGGAGATACAATCTCTTTATGATGAAAATTATATAGGTGATAAAGACAGCTTCTTGCAAAGAGAAATTTATGAAAAGCGTAACTATGGTTTGGCTTCTCGTCCGCTTACAAAATCATTTACATTTCACGATTTAACAAAGCATAAAATAAAACCTTGGGATTTCACAATTCTTAAGCCTTATATTTAATTTGCTTTTTTATTTTTATTATACTCGTCTAAAGTAATTTTCCAGCTTTCTTCATAATCGAAATCTTTGCTTGCAATTTCTTCAGGAATGCCGGCATGATGAATTTTAGGTAATAATTCCTTTTCGCTCATTTCAATAGGTACAGCTTTATCATCATCAGAATCCTGACAGATGAACACTCCTTCTCCGTTTGGTTTTACCTTGTAGCTGACAATTGTAATTTCGTGTCCTGCAAGCCTGTTTTCGTTATATGGATCAGGCCAAGTATATCCGATATTAATGTTATGTCCTGCTTTTAGTGTTGCAAGCAGTTCCTTTTTGATTGTTCCAAAATCTTTCGTATAGCCGCTCAAACGTCCTTCTTCATCTACATTTTGATAAATGACTGATGTTGTATTTTTGTCTTCAATTACTGATTCTACAAAAGTTTTTTCAAATTCTATCAAACCTCCGTCATCTTGTGTCCAATCATTTGGCGCACGTTTATCAGTTAGAGAATTATAAGTTTGTTGCGAACCTAATTGCATAAACGTTGACTGCATAAGAACATCAATTATAGAGCGTTCGCCTTTATCTTTATGGTGATTTTGAATTCTTGCTCTTATTATTGCGTTTTCATCAGGTTTCAGTAAAACTGTTGCTGTATTAAAACCCTCTTTTTTCCAAGGGGTTTTGAATTTATTCAGTAACCAAACTGCATCAAGCGTATTTTCTGATAGACTATCCAGCTTAATTCTTTTTTCAACTTCATTTTTGGGAGAAGTCAAACCTTCCACCAGACGGAAAAATTCAGCAGTATGTTTTGTTGCTAAATCAAATTCAATACTTGCGGCAGGACAAGTTCCTGTGTGCATATTGTCTAATTCGTACTTAGTCTGCATAATAGTTTGCGGATTGGTGCTTAAGCCTGTAATTAATCCTATTACTTGTTTTTGATATTCATTAGGAATATCTTCACAAGTTTGAGTAATCACATACGGATTGGCTAAAATATCCAGACATTCTTGTAAAATGGTATTTTTATTTAGTCCTGCATCACGTTCTTCCGTTATGATTTTGTATAAATTATCTAAAACTGTACTTCTGTCGTTAGAATTGTTTTTAAGAAGTTTTCCGGATTTGAGTGCATATTCAAGTTTTCTTTTATATTTTGGCTCTACAAGTTCTTCCATAAGCTCTTTGTATTTTTTTTTCTCATCTTTCGTAGTAAGAGTTGTACGAACCTTAATCGTACTGTCATAAGCAGCAGGTCTGTAGTTTTGAGCTCTTGATTGATTTTCGGCAGGATTTGTAACCGCAGAATTTTGTTTGCGATTTACCTGTTGTATATTTTGAGGATTATTAATCCCAACGCTATTTAATTGCACACTATCCATACATATATAAAAACATTTATTCTACAAAACTTGCCCTAATGTAAACATTTGTAAAGATTTGTTTAATAACTCTAAAGTTTTCACTTAAAAATGCCGTTAAACATGATGTACAAAGGTTTTTTTTATATTGACGTCATAACCTAAGTACGGAATAGATAATTAAGGATTGGAACAAACAAAAACAATGGGTTTAGGCGATTTTTGGCTACAATCGAATAATGGGAAAAAGATTAGCTTAGATAATCTAAAGGAGCTTAAAAAGAGTGACCTTAAAAATAATCCTGAGCTAATAAAATTGTTTGACATTTTTAATACAAATAAGTCAAACGGTTCAGAAGAAGTATTGGATAAACAAGAGCTAAATTCATTGTTTAATACCTTTTCTAAAGCTGCTCAATCACAAAAAGGTAAAAATACTTCAATTTTTGAAACAGAAGAAGCAGAAGACTTTATTAATTCTAATTCCATATTACAAGAAACAAACATAAAAACATCTGATTTGTTTGATTTTCTGTCTAAAATTGTAAAACCTCAAAATGAGCAAAAAACAATATCAGAACCAAGTAGAAAGACAAAAACAAATCAAGAAGTAAAGGCAGGTGTAATTGAATCTCTAAGAAGTGATAGTGATGAAACTCTTAAAATTATATCTAATATGAACAATGGCGACATTTCTGATATCTATGATTCAGTAAAAACATTTCTTGATATGGATACATCAAAAGCAAAAGTTCTTGAAGCCGCAGTTAACCAGGCTCAAGGTGCTAAATATATGGAGAAAGCACAGAGTGGAGGACTTACAAGGGAAGAATATATTAAGGCTAATAAACAACGTTTGCAGGATATGATGAAAGCTCGTTTGTATAAAAAAGATAAGAATGGAATTGATTATTTAGATAAAAACAGAGCTGATTTAAAAATGTCACGCAAAGAGTTTGAAGCCTTGATGCTTGCAACAATAGAACGCATGACAGATGATATGGATATAAAATCAGTTAAAGAAAAAATGCGTCAACTTCCTATGACAACGGAAAACGGCGACAGATTTTTGATGGATTCTATAAAACAAAATGCTATAGTCTTGTTTGGAAAGGCAAAAAGTGCAGGCTGTTCAACATTGGATTTAGCAACTAAGTACATATATGATACGACCAAAATAGTTAAACCAAGTCCTGATGATAAAAAATTACTCACTTTTGATGAAGTATTCTACTATGAACAAGGTGTAAATTATTCCAAAGAAGATTGCGAAAAATATTTGGATGTTCAAACACAACTTACAAAAAACTTAAGTTCTTATAATAAATATCTTGAATTTAAAACGGGTGCAGATAAGATACTTAAAGAAAAAGATGCGGAAAAAGCTTTAAATGATGTAATAAAACTTTTCGAACAATTTTATTCTGATCCTTCATATCCAAATCTTGCGTATAAAAATTTAAAATCTGTTGTAAAAAACAGTAACCTTCCTATAAATGTTACGCAAGATGAAACAGGTAGAATATCTATTTCTATGGTATCAGGTTCGGAAGACCTGTTACTAAGCTATGTGTCAGATATATTAGCGGCAGAAGGTAATGTTCAACAAGAAAGATTGGATAAAGTTTTTGGCGGTAATGCCGAAGAAAAGCTTGAAGAGTTGCAAAAAGAAGTAGAACAAGCACATGAAAAAGCTTACGGTAATGATTTTTCATCGACATTAGGTAAAGCTATGATAGAAGATAATCAAACCTTTATCCAAAGATATACAGGTAATGCATCTATGACAGGTATGGGCTTGACTGTTGTTGGCGGAGTTCTTTGCTTCACCCCTGCAGCAGCATTGGGCGCTGCGATGATAACGGCGGGTAATACACTTGCAATTGGAGGAATGGCGGCTGAAAGCGGTTTAGGATTTTATGAAGCATCTACAAGAAAAAATGGTGCCGAAGATGGTGAGTACGAAGAACTTACAAAAACAATGCTTATGAATTTGGGCGGTTTTGGATTCGGTGGCATTGCAGGTAAAACAGGTATGAAACTGTTTAATAAATTTGTAAGTAAGGAATTGGATTCACTGCCAAAGTTATCTGAAGCGTTTAAGAGTGCAATGGTTAAGGGCAACAGAGCTGAAGCATTAAAAATTGTATGCTCTCAGCCTGAATACAGAAAACAGTTTGCAAAAGGTTTAGCTTCAAAACTGCTTTCTGATTTCTCAATATCTTATGCAGGTGATTTAGTAATGATGGGTGTTCTTGATACCCAAGATGATTGGGAATCTCTGCTTCAATCTAACTTAATCGGTATTTTAGCCGGCATGGGCGGTGATATAAAAGATGCCGCACATTTGGGAATGAAAGGTGATAGATATAGAACATTACAAAAGAAAGAACAAGACGGAACTATTACTGAAAAAGAAATGAAAGAACTTGCTCTTTTACGTCAAGACGCTGATATTCGGAATTTGTCAGGGGGAAATGAAGGGGTAAATGAGGGGGTAAATGGTAGAGTAGATGCAGAATCTAGAAAAGGTGTAATGCAAGAAGAAAGAGATGTTTTGCATCAAAAAAGTATGCAGGACTTACAGACAGAATTAACATTACCCGATTTATTCAGAGCTTGTGATAAAAAGTTTGTAGAACAAGAGACTTTAAAAGAGGGTGAAAATATTTATACACCTGAAGAAAAATCCCAAATTCAAGAACTATACAAAAAAAATTCAAAGGTAGTTGCTGAATTATTAAATCTTCAAGCTAACAAAAATTCATATATTTACCCCGAAAATCGTTTTTCACCTCAAATGATGCAAAAAATGATTGAGGTATCACAAAAATATCCAAAACTTTATGAGAAATTATTAAAATATGATTCTAATTTTGAATGGATGTATAGAGAAAATATTATACAATATTTTGAGCAAGCATACGAAAAAAATAGTAAACTTGCAGATGAACTTTTTGATATGAAAGATTCTGAAAACGAGCCAAGATTTTTCGGTGAGAATTTGCTGCTTGTAGTTCAAAATATAGAGAAACCGCAAGTAAGAGATTTTGTATATTCAAAAGTTCTAAGAAATGGTAAAGAGGAATATGCTATTGAAAGTTGGCAAATTAGGAATTATATAAATAAAAGCTTGGATGATATAGAAATAAAAATAATGCAATTAAAAACTTTTGATGGTAAATATAACCTATTTACATCAGACGAAATGGGTTATGCAAAATCTGTTCTTAATCACAATCCAAAATGTTTAAATGACATACAAAACCCTAAAACATCAGAAAAAGCAAAAAAAGAGCTTATGATAGAATCTCACAAAATAATATCTAATGTATTATTTGAATACCCGAATCTGAAAGACTTTTTAGTTAACATAACCCCTGAAAATACATATTCAGTTGATATGAATACAAAATCATCAGATGGAAGCTTCAGTTTTATTTGTTATTCAAATGATATCATAATCACAATCAGAATTAAACCTAATTTGAATAAAGGGTTTGATATCCTGTCAAAAGAATCAAGACGTGATGATGGTAATATATCTCACGTTTGGGTGGAATTTGCAGATGGCAGAAGCCAAATTGAAGATATTGAGTATGATACATTCAAGTCAGAAGGAAAAGAATTTAAAGTCTCGAAAAATCTTACAAAAACGCTTTATGATAAATATGGTGAACCTATTTATCAAGAAAAAACAATTAAAACAGACAATGTTTTGCATGCCTATAACATAGAAGGAACAGAACGCGCAAACACTCCGCTTAAAGGTATAGTAAAAACTAATCAAACAAATAATTCAGAAACAAAAATTACAAAAGAATATACGCATTTGAACGGAATGAAAACAATTTCCAATATTATACAAAGTGAAAGAGGAATAGAATCTTCTTATAGAGTTGTAGGAAGAAATGGTAAAACATTTATAGATACAAGAAGAACACATAAAAAAATATCAGAAAACCATTGTGAAAGTTCTCTAAACGGTCAGAAATATGACATTGTTTTAGATGTAGATAAAGTTGTAGTTTCAAGACTTGATAAAAACGGAAATAAAGAAGAAACGATTACATTGGGCAGCAATATATTAGATCCTAAGTTGAAAGAACTATATAAAAATCTTCCGGGAGACTATTTCTTTGTGTTAAAAAAGGCCGGAATAAAAAGAGTAGAACTTTTTGATGGCGGTTCTGGTGTTACACCTGAAGGTATTGTACAAATATCAAAGGATGATTTAAAAAATCCTTTTGTATTAGCACATGAGTTAGGTCACGTTATAGATCATGCTTTGCTTAATGATTTAAATAATAACCATGTTTTAATGCAAATATTTTTAAAAGAGTTCGCAAAATATCAACAATCCGCATCTTATGAAGAAGGCAAAATTATTGACTATTTTACGGAAATTCAAGATAATGCATACGAAGGTGTTATTGGACGTAAACTCAGTTATCTACAAGAAATAATAGCAGAAACTCATGCACTTTACTCAGGACTTTCAAATGATAACAGTATAATTGGTATGAGAGGAATTGAACTTCAAAAACATTTCCCTGAAACAATGACTTTTGTGATGAAAAAATTTAATCATGTTTATAGCCAGGTTAATAGCGGAACACTAAAACAAACAACCTATGAAGCAGATGTAAGTGTTCGTAAAGGCATAACAAGATCAAATACGATAAACATAGATCAGGCTGTGCCTGACAAATACCCTGCTCAAAAAGCAGCAGATGGTAAGAGTGTTAAAACAAATCCTAATGAGAAATTGTATTCACACGAAGATAATGTAAAAGCAATTAATAATATTAAAAGCAGTTTCAAAGAAGAATATTCAGATGTTACTGATGAGGCTTGGAATAATATTGCAAATGAATTAGCAAAGCTTAAAGAAAAATACGGAATAGAACCTGAAGGTATTTTAGTTCAGAACCAATTACCTAAAAATACGTCAACTAAAGATCAACTTGGTAATGATAATCACATAAGGTTAGGTGATAATGATGGTCGTGTATTCAAATTTGATAAAAAAACTGGAAAATTAGTATCAATAACTGTTGGAGATGATTATTATTTAAAATCAACTAGTGGCAGAACTCTACATTTAAAAGTAGATGGTACTATTGACAGTATGATTGAAGCAAAGTTTACACAAGATGAAATAGAAATAGAAATCAATGGTGAAAAAATTACTCACGAACAATTTTTAAAAAGTGAAGTTCCTGGACAATATACTATTTATGATATTGAACCAAATGGCAAAAAATATGTCATTGGTCTTGCAGAAAATATGTCTAATGGTGGAAAAAATATAGAGCTAAATGTACATTCTTTAGACGGAACAAAAACAGATTTTGTTTATCAATCTGATGCTAAAGGAGACAGAATTCTTTATAAAAAAATAACCACTCCTGACGGTAAAGTTCAATTTGAAACAAAGAAAACATATAAAGTGCTTTCTGAAAATCATTATCAAACTTCAACAGACGGTCAATATTATGACGTTTTAATTACTGATAATAAAGTAAAAGTAACGAAATTGGATGGCAGTAAAAATTCTACAGATGAAGTTGTAGAATATGATATTGTTGATCTTTCCGGAACAAAGATAGACTGGAATCAAGAATATGAAAGTGAAGATGCGAGAATAAACGATATATTCAAACAATTAGGTGTTAAAGATCATAAATTTGTTATAGATAAAAGAGTTCTAAGCACATTTAAACAATTCGGAGGAGATGAATGGTTTAAACTAGCACAATCTGGTACAAGATTACTCTATGGTGATTGTGATATTGCAGGAAATGCAATTAACTCAAAATCAATTATAGGTATATCAAAAGAATTGTATGGTGACACTCCGACAGCTTCTCATGAAACAGGTCATAGTGTATTCAACTTGTTAGACTTGGCAAATGATACCGAATTAAGAAAAATCTACGAATCTGAAAAGGAAGAAATTACTGCCACGTTTCCTGATGCAGGATTAAAAGTTATTTCTTATATGCTAAAAGGAAATGAAAACAATGCACGTGGATTAAATGAATTAGTTGCAGAGACAAATTTGATGAACAGTATGCCTCAAATCAATGAAACCTATGCACAAAGAACAATTCTTTTACAAAAATATTTCCCTAAAACGATTGCATACATTTCAAATAAGATAAATAAAATAAGTTTAACAGATATTAAAGCAAATAATAACGGTCAAACAATAATTAATAATCACACATATATTGGTGAAAAAATAAAATCCCAATCAATTACACCTGACAAAAACCCTGCTCAAAAAGCAGCGGATGGTAAGTCAACCTCTTCTCAAACAGATGCACAAACTCCTTCACAACATATTGTTGTTGGGAAAAAATTGTTTGAACTTAATTCTAAGTTCGGGGAACCGACAAAAGATGCTATTGAGGTAGTTAAAGCAGAAATCGAAAGGTTAAGAAAAACAGAACCTGAAAAAGCCGATAATCTTCAAATCGTTCTGGATATGTTCACAACTCCGACAGAAGCTAAAAAAGTTACTGAAACACAAATTGATGCAGTAGTAAAATATCTTGATGAACACTACGGACATAAAGAAAGTTATTTGACAACTCAAGTTAAAAAACTCGGGCTTAACATTCTTGGCAAATTCGGGAATCGTATTAAGGGACTGGAAAGCACAAGAGATAAAGTTGCTAATTATATTGCTGATGCTATTAAAGATGAAAATGAAGCAATAAAAAAAGGCGAAAACTTTACTCCTAAAACTCTGCTTGATGCATACAACGATGTTAGAGATAAATATGCTTGCAGAACTGTTTTTGAAATGGGGGATTACACAAAAGCACCAACTGTTGCAAATCTCATAAACGAAGCAAAAGCTCTTAAATTACAAGGCAAAATAAAAGAAGCAAGTGTTAAATTGCATGAAGCTGAGCTTAAAGCTGCAGAACTACAATCAAAAGATGTTGCAGAAACCATAAAGCAGTCAATATTAAAGGCTAAAGAAAATGATGCAGACTTGAATGTAATGCGTATCTCAAACTATGTGTCCTCTGACGGTATTCCTATTTTATCGGAATCTCAACTTTCAGAGATAAAATATTTTGCCGCACAACAAGGAATTAATGTTGAATTTATAAGACTTGCAAGCGAGATTGATCCAAGTCTTACCCCTGAACAGCGAAAAGAACAAGAGAAAAAGCTTACAACAAAGTCGCAGCCTTCAGGGTATACCGCTTTACAGATTAACTTTGTAACAAAAACAGGTGAGGTAATTGAATGGCAATTTAGAGGTGAGCTTGTTGACAGATTTGCAGAGGCAGAGCATCTCCCTTACGATTTAAGAACAGGTAAACACCCTTGGAAACAAATTCCTGAACTTGAACCACTATATAAACCTATAGCCGATTTGCTTAATGAAGATGTTATGCCAAAACATGCTTATAAACAGATTAACAGATACTTTACGGATTATTATACACATTTAAGAAGGCTTGAACTGGGCTTTGACTCAGAAGAACCAAAGCTTTCCAATTACGAAAACTACAGAGCAAAAGATGAAAACGGTGTCGAAAGGAATTTTACATACAAATTTGATAAACGACTAGAGGCAAAGAATCTAATAGCACTTCACGATTTTGCAGAAGGTATCAAAGACGGTCTAATCACTTCAGAACGTGCAGTCGAAGAATTTAATATGTTTTTAAGAAATTGAATTAGTAATAATTTATGATAAAATAAAGGACATAATATGGACAACAGAATTAATCACAACAGAATAAACAGTACCGGATTTAACGGAATCAAGCCCAATAATGTAGATAAAGGCTTGACAAAAGGAGTTGAGAAGATGGAAGAGCTTGTCAAAAAAATGGTTTTGGATTTAAAACGAACTGCAAAAGAAAAAGTACAATCTCAAGGTGAAAATGTTGTTTGGGAAGAATTCGAAAATCCTGATAAATCGCTTAATGCAACTCACTTTCTTTTAAAAATTTCTGTTCCGAAAGTTAAAGGAGCTGAGAATAAAAGATATCTGGAAGCTGCCGCCGTTAAACGAGGAAGTCAGTATGGCGCAGAAAGTGTTATCTGTTTGGGTTCACCGCAAGAAATTATGGATAAACTTAACGAACAAGGTATAGAACAAGTTCTAAAAGATAAATTTATAAAGCTTGCAAAAAGTTTGGAAGATATCTAATTAATAACAAGTTAATGAGGGTGCCTAAAAAGTCAAATTTTTAACTAGATACTTCGCTATCGCTCAGTATGACGAGCAAGTCTAAAACAAGTAAACACGTCATTCTGAGCCCATTATTAATTTAAGGGCGAAGAATCTCTAACAAAGTAAAAATTGACTTTTTAGGCACTCTCATACTATTGGCTAAATTACATTTACCGCTAGCCTTTCATTTCTTCTAAAACTTGGTCAAATACGCTTAGCCAATCTCCGATTGATTTTTGGCGGAAAAGTTTTACGCTTTCGTACCAATCGCACTTGCTTAAATCTGTATGCCATCTCCAATTAACTTCGTAAGGCAGCATTACCCAGCAAGGAACTCTCATAGCACCTGAAAGGTGAACAAGTGATGTGTCATTACAAATTACCAAATCCAAATTCCTTAAAGCGGCTGCAGTTTGAGAAAAGTTCATCAAAAAACTTCCGACATCAATTATGCCGTTAAGTTTAGAAGTATCCTCAGAACCTTCAAATGTTTGGAAAGAATAAAATTGTGTATTAGGAACTTTCATAAGCTGCTCAAAATACTCAACAGGTATTACTCTATCCTTATCAAAAGTCGTATTCCCTCTCCATTTAATCCCAACTTTTATCTTATCTGTGTTAAACAATTTCTTGCGATAATCTTCAACCATTTCCATATTAGGAACAATATAACCTTCAGGTGTTGTAAAAATATTATCACCCTTAAGTTTTAGCAGATAAGGCAAACTTAAAAGAGATGCGTGAACATCTATATCAAGCGGTTTATTAGGAATAAACGTATCTATTATTTCATCTATTCCCAAGTGTTTATTTTCTTTAAAGAGCGGTGTCAATTCTTTAGGACACATGAAGATCAGTTTTTTGCATTTTTGTGCAACGAGCGGTAAATATCTTGCAAACATCAAAACATCACCAAATCCTGCTTCGTAATAAATAAGAATGTTTTTGTTTTTAATATTTTCACCTTTCCATTCGTTATCTTCTCTGACAACTTCCGGCATAGTTTTATTGTGTGAAGAGAATGCAATTTTTTTAGAAAATCTTTTTTCAAAAAGCGGAAGTCCTTTGGCGTAATTTTTTGTACGCATATAATCAATGCCTAAGAAGTATGATGTATCGTCATCTTTAGGTCTGAGTGCGTGGCAGACATTCATGGCGGAAACAGCATCAGAGGTTCTTCCTTCTATACTGTATATGTTTGCGACATTTGACCAGCCGTCATAAGATTCAGGATTTATATGAAGCGCTTTTTCATAATATTTTAGAGCTTCTTTGTGCCGCTTTTCGTTTTTAAAAGCTGCTGCCAAATCGAATAAAAGCGGAAAACTGTTTGAAAAATTAGTCTTTACAATATTTTCATTGGCGATTATTCCTTTATAATCACCCTGACGAATGTACGCTTGAAAAAGTGTTTCGTAGAAATATTCTTCAGGTTTGATGCTTATTGCTTTACGAATATAATCTAAGGCAACATCAGGAGAATTTGTTTGCAGTTTCAAAACTCCCATTAGGTTGTACGCTTCAGCATTGTTTATATCAAGTTTTAAAGCTTCTCTATATAGGTTTTCAGCCGATTCTAAATCATCCTGTTGATGTTTTTCAAAACCTACTTTTATTAAATCTGCAGCACTTTCTTTTCTTGTATCTTGCATTCTTTAATTCTCCGGATTTTACAGATTTATTTTAACTTATTTCTTATCATATACGCAAGCATATTTTATTGAAAGAACTAATACTTCAACGCTAAGCTGAAAGTCAGGTTTTTTATTTCCTCTCTTATATTTTACTAGATTTAAAGTATTCAAAATAAAAAAGATAGCTTTTGCTATCTTTTTTGTATCTCTTTCTTTCTCTATCCTTTATTAGCCTTGACCGAAGTTGTAATCATTTTGAATATTGCTTGTTACCCAGCCTTTATAAGATTCATCGTATGCTTTTAATTCTTCTAATTCAGCGCTGCTAACAGTAATTTCTGCATTAAGACTGTCTTCCCAAGCTTGAATTTCATCTAATTGATCTTGGTATTTTGCAGCAATCATATCCATTGCTTCTTCAAAATCAGGAATTTCTGTGTAATCTTTATATTTACCGTTGTACTCAGCATCTTCATTGTAAAGTGATTTGTAGAAATCTCTTACTTCTTTCTCTTCTTGAGACTTTATATCACGAACATCACCTAAAGAGTATGCAGCTAAAGATTTATAAGATTGCAAATCACCGATTCTTTTGGTGAGGTTTGCTTCTCTAATTTTGTTACTTAATAATGCTCCAAATATAGCTGCGACTGCCATTTTTTGTACCACCGTTCTTTTTAAATCTTACATATATATAAAGTATTTAAAAAATATCTAATTTCAGAGTTTTTTACAATTTTTACAAAACTTTACAATCGATCTTAAGATTTTATTGTTTATATAGGATATAAACTTGCAACTTATTTTATTTTAAGTTAGACTTAGATAATAAAAAGGGGTGAAAGTTAAGGAGCAGTCATGCACGAATATGTATTTAAAATGAAAAAAGGTGATATAGAGATTGAACTAAAATCAGATGATTTGGAGTTTGTTGAAGAACAGCTCAATAAGTGGAGAGATGAATTACTTCAGGATAATGTCAGATAGGTTTAGTTATGACAACTTATTCATTTAAAGTTACAAAAGGCAGATACCAGCTTATGCTCTCAACAACCGACAGGGATATGATTGTTGAGGAATTTGAAAAGTGGGTAAAGAGTATTTCGGATTATGTTCATAAAAATAAAGGACATGATGATTCTTCTCGTGCAAAAGTTCAAGCGGTTACAGAACGTGAATTGACTCAAAGGAAAATAGACGAAGAGCTTAAGCGCATTCCTAGACCTGAGCGTGTAGAAGAAGCTCCTGTTGTTGAAAAAAATGAGACAGAAAAGGATTTGGATGTAATATTTAATCAAGCAAAAGAAAAAGAAGAAGAAAATGTGCGTCCGACTATAGAAACAGAAAACGAAAATGTGCAAAATGTTTTTGATACAATTTTAGATCGTTCTATGCAAACTCCTCAAACAGAATTGTCATTCAAGCCAAATCCTTCAATTAAAAAGGATAATGCTTTTTTGAATTATATTAGCGGACGTAAGATAGAAAGAAAAATTGACTATCTTCTTATGACAGCTTATTATTTCACCCAATATGAACAAAAGCCAAGATTTACCCTCAAACAGCTTAATGCAAAATTAATGCAGAATGTTGCTATAATTTTAGATCATAGCGTTGTTCAAGAAGCGATTAATCGTGAGTATTTGGAATGCTTACCTGACTTAACAGGTGTTGTTGGTGCATCCGAATACAGACTCACTGCCTATGGTGAAAAAATACTGCTTGAAGAGGGTTAGAGGTTAGTCAAAGTCAGTAAAAGAAAAATCTTTTCCTAATTTTTCGCAAAGCTCTTTTAACAATTCCCAAGGCTCCATGTTTAAACCTTCTGCGATTTTACAAAATGTAGATAAATTAATATTTTTACGTAATCCTCGTTCAATATCTCTCCAACTGGATTTAGCAATTGAACTTTCGGCTGATGCTAAATACATTGATTTATTACTAATTCTGCGCCTTTTTGCAATTACTTCCGATAAGGCTTTCATATATTTACTATCTACTTTTTGTTTTTCTTGCATATAATTAATTTTATTGCTATATTTGGATTGATAGGACTGTGTACAGTCCTATTGTAAAAACAAATATTTTTGAGATTAAAATATGAAGAAAACTATACTTATAGATTTAGATGGGGTTTTGAATACTTATAGCGGAAATTTCGACAAAGATTTGATTCCTCCGATTAGAGAAGGGGCATTTGAATTTTTACAAAATTTATCAAAAGATTATCAAATAAAACTTTTTACGACAAGAAATAAATTATTAGCTTCAAAGTGGATTATAGATAATAAATTGTCAGACTATATTGACGATGTTACAAACACAAAAGAACTATGCTATTTATATATAGATGACAGATGTATAAATTTTAACGGAAATTATAAAGATTTAACAAATCAAATTGAGCAATTTAAGGTATGGTATAAATAACTTTTAGACTTCAATATATCCTATGTACGGCAGGTTTCTATAGTGTCCGTCAATATCTAAACCGTATCCGACAAGGTATTTGTCATCGACTTCAAAACAATAATAGTCTGCTTCAATATTTGCTTCACGTTTAATTTTTTTGTCTAAAAGCGCACAGAATTTAATATCTTTAAATTTAAAATTGTGGTTTAAAAAATCCATCAAAAATTTTGCGGTATGTCCTGTATCAATAATATCTTCAATGATTAAAACGTTCTTATCATTCAAGTCGGGAAGTTTTATATCAACGGCATTAACTTTACCGCTAGAGGTTGTTCCGGAACCATAACTTGAAAGTCTTATAAATTCCATTTTAACGGGCATTTTCAGAAGTTTTGCTAAATCTGTGAAAAACATTACCGAGCCTTTCAAAACACAGATGAGATATACTTCTTGGTTTTTATATCTTTCATTCAAAACATTCGCAAGTTTTTTGATACCGTTTTGAATTTCTTCTTCTGACAATAATGGTTTTATATCACTTTCATTAATCATTTGGGACTCCTTAACTAAATTCTATAACATGCGAAGGTGAAGTTTTAACTCCGATTTTGTCGCTAAGTCCTACTCCAGTTACCCATAGAACTTCTTTATCATTACACAGAAGCGGAATATTATCTCTGTGGTGTTTTGAAACACCTTTACCGTTTAAATATTTTTTTAATTTCATTGACCCCTTCATTCCTAAAGGCGTAATAATATCGCCGTCTTTCCTTGTTCTTAGGATAAGAGGAAACTCTTGTTCTGTAATATCAACGTATGCAAAGGTAGCCGTAGAATTAGGGAACACAAATAGCTTGCTTTTATCGTATTTTTTAATTGTAAAAGTTTTGTTTCCGAATGTATAGCTGCCTTCTTTGCTTATTTCAACAGATATCTGTTTTGTCTGTTTAACTTCATTTTTGCGTGGTATGGTTTCAATAGTTTTATTATCCGTATAAAGCCATAAAGCAGTTGTTAATGATAATGTGCTTCCATTTTTTTTATTCATATTAGCATCGACAAATTCAAACACTTCATTTATTTTTTTTGAATCATAATCTAAACCAAGCATTTGTACGTATTCATATAATATTCTTCTTTTAATAGCATTAGATAGTTTTTTAAATTCGTCAACTATTATTGCATTACCGTTAAAAACAACCGGTCTTAACGTATCCAAATATTCTTCAATTATTTCATTATCATTAGTTGCGTTTTCAGCTAAAATGTTCAAAGCATCTTTAACTTCGGGATTAACTTTTTCAAGATTAGGAATAACATCCAATCGAAGGAAGTTTCTTTTGTATGTTGTGTCAGAGTTTGACGAATCGTTATTCGGGGTTAAGTTATTATCTTTGCAGTATTGCAAAATTTCGCTTCTGTACGTTTTTAAAAGAGGGCGGTAAAAATATTTTCTTTTTTGTGCAATACCTCTTAAACCGATAATACCTGTTCCTTTGATAATTCTATACAGAACAGTTTCTGCGTTATCGTCTTTATTATGTGCCGTAAATACGGCATCAGCGTCATATTCTTCATAAGCTTCTTCAAAAAATTGATATCTTGCAATTCTCGCATCGTTTTCTGTTTTTCTCAAATCGGGTGAAGCGGTTTTTGTATAAAATTCAAATCCTCTTGATGCTGCAAAAATTCTGCATATTTCTTGCTCCTTTAGAGATTCTTCTCCTCTCCAATTGTGGTTAAAATGTGCAGCTACCACATCAAAGTCAAAGAATTCAGGCATATCTTTGATTTTTGATAGAATATCCAAAAGACACATAGAATCATAACCGCCTGAAAATCCAACTATAACGGTTTTGTCTTGCAAATTATTTTCTTTTAAAAATTTTACAATTCTATCTATCATTTTTTATGCCGTGTCTAATTTCTACAGCATCTACACCCAATTGGTCTAATGCTTTCATACCTAGTGAATTTGGTTCGTCTAATATTGCAAGAAGTAAGTCTGAGGCTTCTATTTTTTGTTTATTATTTTTCTTAGCTGATAACCACGCCCTTTCAAGCACTCGTTTCGCTCTTGGAGTAAAGGTTATATCATTATCAAAATATTCATCACCGTATCCGACAAGGTTTTCTACTACAAGTCTTGCATCCTTCATTGTTATCTCTAAATCATTCAAAACTTCAAAAGCTTTACTTGTTCCTTCTGCTATAATGCCCAGCAGAAACATTTCTGTTCCGACTACATTTCTCCCGATTCTTCTTGCTTCTTCTTTTGCATACTTCATTATAGAAAGTGTTTCAGGCATTTGTTTTTCTATCGGTTTTAAAATATCCTCAGACATACTTTCAGAATCAATGCCTAGTTCTTTAATAATATCATATGCAATGCCTTTTTTGTTTTTGACTAAACTCAATATTATATGTTCAGGTGTAATCTCTGATGAACCTAATTCTTTAGCTATTTGAAATGCATTATTCATCATCAAAAATGCATTCGGCGTAAAAATGATTTTTTTCCCCTCGTATTCTGATTGTCTTGATTGTTGTTCTGCTAGTTTTGCCTCAAATGTTTCAGTATTTAAACCGTATTTATTAACGGTTCTTACTAAATCAGAATCGGGGGTTTCCAGTATGGAAGAAACTATTTGCTCAGTGCCTAAAATCTCATATCCTTTTGCAGATAATTTTGAAACAGCTCTATCGAAAACACCTGAAAGTGCTTCTCCTTCATAGACGGATTCAAAATCACTTTTTATGGTTTCATCCTCTGTTTCAGGATGTTCAAGGCGTTTAATTTTTCTTTGAACAAGTTTTGTCAAAATATCACGAGAAGCATAATAATCAAAATTAAATTTATCTAAAATAGCTTGAATATTTGAGTTTTTATCAGTTATAACAGCTAAAAACAGATGTTCAAATAAGATGTTATTATTTCCTGATTTGCCTGCCAAATCTAATGTATGTTTTAAAATTTCTTTGCTTTCATTATCAAAGGTTATATTTTCATATCTTTTAGAACTTGTTTGGACATATTTAGCTATTTCAGGTTGTAATCTTGCTGCGGATATTCCGTACATTCTGAAAAGTTTTAGAGAAACACCTTTAGCTTCATTTACTAAAGCCAACAACAGATGCTCAGGAGATACTTTTAAACAACCCATTACACCGGCAAGTCGTTGACTTTCGGATACTACATTTAATGCTCTTTCGGTAAACCTTTCAAACAAAACTATTCTTCCTCGTCTTCGTCTTCAAATTCTTCTTCAAGAGATTTAACATAATCACAAACTCTGTTAAATTCATCTTCATCTTCAATTGTTTGGAAGTGGGCATTATCTTCATCATCTTCAACATATTCCATAACAATAACTTCAGTATCTTCATCTTCTTCGCCCAAAGGAATAAGAAGAGCATAAGTTTTTTCTTCAAAATCTATAACATCATAGATTTCACATTTAATAACGCTGCCATCTTCCCAAAGTACTTCAACGTACTGGATGTCTTCATTTTGTTCTTCACTCATAATTTACCGTCCTAAATATTGTTCAAGTATTACACAGGCACTTTCCATATCCACAAGTCCCTTATTTTTTCTAAAATCAACTTTTCTTGCCCTAAGCCGTTCTTCAGCTTCTTCGGAAGTTAGTCTTTCATCTTCCATTATTATATCAAAACCAACAATTTTTTGTGAAAAATTTATACAATCTTGTCCTTGAAATCCGATGGAGTCATCCATATTTTTTGGTAGTCCTACAACAATTTTTTCAACGTGGTTTTCTTTGGCTATTTTGGTAATTTCTTCCAGAGCTTTTGCTTCCGGCTGTCTGGGAATTGTAGAATGAGCAATTGCTATAACATGTAAAAAATCGCTAAGAGCAATTCCGATACGTTTTGTACCTACATCAAGTGCCATTATTTTATACATTATTATCTACCCATCTGGCTTCTATACTTGATATGATTAAATCCAATTGGAGCAATTTAAACTCGTCGCCCTTGTTCTCTTGTTTTTGTGAGTTAAAGGTACCGGTGGTTTTTTGTTTGTTTTTAATTACGTATCTTAAGCCTACATAATATTCGTAAATGCTCTTTCTGATTATATTAGTTAAGAATTGATAATTTGTTCCTAAAGAATAGAATACTTGTGCAAGTTCTATATCGCCTTTAGTATATCTTAAGTATGCTGCGATATTGAATGAAACGAGTTTATATGCAAGCTCGGGTGCAGTATAAATTTCATCATAATGATCCGCAATAAATTTATCCAAGTCAACCTGAAAGTTATTCTTTTTATATTCTTGAGACAGTTTTGTAATAAACATTCCAAAAGTATCTGATGTTATTTCGTCAAAGAACCAATTTTGAACATAATCGCTTAAGCATAATTTATCAATATCTTTTTGATTAAGTTCTTTTTTTTCTATATCAAGTTCCGGCTTTTCCGCATCTATATCAAGTAATATACTTTGCCAGCAAATATACTCATAAGGAATTTGTTCGTCATTAATATGAGAATTCTCTTCTGCTTCATTTAGAATATACTTCATAACTTCAGGCTTGATTTCGTATCTTTCCTGATAGTTATAGAATTTGTCTACAACTCTGTTAAAGTCTTGTTCTGTCATTGTGTGGAAGCCAAAAGAATCTAAAATTCCGTATCTTGGATTTATAACCATTGCAAGGAATTGTAATGATTTGTTTTCTCTTTTCCTTGAGAATATTATTGCCATATTTCCGTGTCCGTCAGGGAAAGAAATGTATGTTTTATATGGTTTTGATTCTTTTAGGATTGCTTTATAAAATTCATCAGTTTTATCAACTCTTATTCCTGACATTTTAAGTTCGGAAAGTGCTTTATTAATTCTTGAATGCAAATTTTTAGGCGCAAAAGACTTGGCATTTTCTAAAGCGTGATAAGCCAATTGCGATTTCGAACGTCCTAAAATTTCAAGTGCAGTATATCCGACTTCTGTGTCGATATAATATAAAAATACAGGAATTAAAATATTTGCAAGGCTATCGTAGGCGTAATCTTCTTCCAATGATTTAATTAATGCAATTTTATCATCATCTGAAATTGCAGTAAGAAAGTCCATGAAGTCTATTTGCGCTTCCGGATTCATTATAGCTGTTTCTAAAAGCTGCTTTGTCTCTTCGTTAATAAGTTCATTAAACTGTTCAAAATATCCGCTTATTACGTCATATTCAACTTTGTTGCCCAAATCCTTTAGCATATTAAACGCAACCATCTTAACATGGTCATTGTATTCGGGTGCTTTTATGACATTCCAAAGTTCATCAGAAAGCATATCTTTATCAATAAGTTCTGTTAGAAGCCAGCATACAAGCATTGCTTTTTGCTCAGGTGCCGTAATCAATTCTCTTATTAAAATATCAAGCACGGCTTTTTTATCTTCAATTTTTCTCAAATCTGTAAGAAGGGCAGTGTCAGGTTTTGGTGAAGTTGCTAGTGCTGAAAGTGTTGCAAGTATCTCTGCCTTTATTTGAAGCTTATTCATATAATTCCTCTAATATTTAGTAAACGGACTTTTGCTACTTTGATTTTAGCCTAAAACGTACATTATGTAAAGAATATTGTTATATTTGTTTTTTGCTTAGTACAAACTTTATACCCAATATTGTCAATATTTTGATTTTAGTTTTTCCTTCGTATTTATTTTTAATGGAAAATATTTTATCTTTCAAGGCCTCCTTCGGTTCTTCTGAATTTTCATAATCTTTCAGCAGTTCATCATAAATAGTTGTAAGTTTTGCATACTTCCACCATTTGTCTTTAAATTTATTACCACACCCTTTGAAGGCAGGTTTTAAGCCTGTCAGATGAACAATTACAGGATTTTCTTTTGCATTCAAATAATTAACTTCATCTTGTTCCTCATGCTCATAATATCCGCCTCTCCACCAAGTATCCATAAAATTGAATTTAGGGTGAAGGACTACCTTTTTTTCGTCAGCAACTTTATTAATTGAATCCTGATCGCAAAATTCAATAATTTTAGCATTATTCTTGGCAAAATCTACAATTTTTTCAAAAAAGTTTTCTTGCCTGCAAAATTCAGCATTTAGCAAAAGCATACCGGAGTTCACATAAACACCTGATGTCATATTTAATCTTTTGCAGTATTTATCAACTCCCCAGACATCCTTGACACCTGCCAAATACTTTCCGTCAAGATTTGCGCTAAAAAGCTCCGACAAATCTCCTAAAATAAGAGTATCGCAATCAAGGTATAAAATCTTATCTAAATCCGCACACATATCAGGAAGTTTAATTCTAAACCATGCCTGCACTGTTACCCAATGAGAAAGGGGCAGGGATTTAAAGATATTTTCATCAACTTGCAAAAAGCGTAATTTACAGTTTTTAAAAGGAAGTGTCTGACCTACATTATTTAATTTTGAAATACTTTCATTAGTCAGCTTAGAATAAATTATTATAAACTCTATTTCGTGTTCTTTATTATTCTCAATCGCACTAATCATAGATACTATTGTTTGATTTATATATTTATCATCAGGTGCATAAGCAATATTAAACTTCATTAATTAATCTCCTTATTAATTAATTTTTCATAAAAAGTTCCTGTAATATCAATATTTTTTTCTTTTGTAAGCACGGATTGCTTGTGAGTTAATTTATGAACCCCGCTTATTTTTTTTATCTCTCTCCAGCGCTCTTCTGAATACTGATTTAATAGCTCGCCCTGAAACTGCTGAACAGGCAGAAAGTTAAAGAATGGAATCCTTTTGAACAATTCCATATTTTCTTTGCTTGCCTGAGTTACCATTGTAAAAGTATGAAGAAAAGTAAAATAATTAACTAAAAATCTGTTTTCTTTCCAATATTGAATCAAAGCCGACAAAGTTTCTTTCAGAATTTTATTATCCTTTTTTGCCGATATAAAATAACTCGCCATATTAAGACCGTCTAAATCAATTTTCAAATCATTCTGAAATACAAATAAATCCGCATCGGTAATGTATGAAGGAAGTTCTTCAGTTAAAAGCACGGTTGCATCAATCCAAATTCCGCCATGCTGAATTAAAAGGCAAGTTCTTAAAATATCAGAAAAAAATGCTGTCTTAATTATTCTCTTCTCTTTTAAGTCCCAAAAAATTTGCGGAATATCAACATAATTTTTTACATTTTCAGGTGTCAATAAAATTCTGCTACATTTACCTTTGTATTTTTCAACACTATCCAAACATGCCTGAACAAGAGGAGGAATTGCTCCGTCTTTAGACTCCCAATACTGCCATAGTATCCTTCCCTCGCCCTGCGGGAGAGGGGTTGGGGGTGAGGGGACAGAATATGAATATTTATCCCTTACATACTTCCTTAAATAAAACTTTGCCCAATTACCCTTAAGAATTCTTCTTATTTTTCTATCAAAAATGAAGATTTCTAAAAATATTTTTATTAAACTGTTTACAATTTGCCAAAATAAAGATTTTAAAAACATATCATCCTTCAATCAATTTAAAATTCGATTTTTTGGTGAAACCAAACTAAAAATTTATCTATAATTTACCAAATCAAGATTTCAAAAACAAGCAAACTTTTATCATTTAAGTCCAAATTTTTTTTAAAGTACAAAGAAAATTTAACTTTTTAGCTCCATTTTGAACTTATTTTATTCCTCCCACTAAACGACAAATTCTTCTTTTAAATACTCTAATTTTTCTTCATTGTTTGTTTCAAAATAAATTCGAAGAAGCGGTTCTGTTCCACTTGGACGTACAAGAATTTTTGTTTTGTGTCCGAGCATCATTTTAACTCCGTCTTTTGTATCAAAAGAAGTTATGTTATATTTCCCGATTGTTTTGAATGTTTGAACCTTTTCCATAATCGGCTTAATCTCGTCTAAGTTATCAAGTTTAAGGTCAATTCTATCTGTATAGAACTTTGTTTCAGCTAGCTCATACAATTCTTCTTGAAGCTCGTACAAAGCTTTTCCGCTATCAGCCATAGCTTCTAATATAAGAAGATTTGCTATTAAACCGTCTTTTTCCGGTATATGACCTTGAATACTCAAACCGCCCGATTCTTCACCGCCGATTATAACTTCGTTATTTCTCATTGCTTCCCCTACATATTTAAAGCCTACAGGGGTTTCTATTACATCAACACCAAGTTTTTCAGCTATAACATCAATTAAAAGACTTGAACCTACCGTTTTTACAACAGAGCCTTTGTATCCCTTTTTTAGAAGGTATTTTAGTAATATTGCTATAATTTCGTTTGGTGAGACGTATTCACCTTTTTCATTTATAACTCCAAATCTGTCAGCATCACCGTCATTTGCTACACCGATAGAATTTGGGTGGTTCTTAACTTTTGTAATCAAATCTTTCAAGAAGCGAGGTTTTGGATCAGGCATACCGCCTCCAAATTCAAAATCATGGTATAAGTGTATTGATTGGAACGGAATACCTTTTTTTGAAAGCAGTTCATCAAAATATCCGATAGAGGCTGAATACAGTCCGTCATAAATTATATGAGTTTTTAAGGTTTTTATTTTATCAAAGTCAATAAGAGTTTCCAAATGTTCGTAATATTTACCGCCAAAGTCGATTTTGTGAAAGGAGCCGTTTTCTCTGCTTGGAAAACCTTTATCCAGATTTTCTAAAATAGCGTCTGTAATTTCAGAAGTTGCAGGTCCTGCGTAATCAGGTATAAACTTCATTCCGAGATACTCAGGAGGATTGTGAGACGCCGTAAACATAATTGCACATGCGTTCATAAGCTTAGCATTATATGCTAAAACAGGAGTTGGAACTACTCGAGAAGAAAAATAAACGGGGAAACCCTTCGCTTTTAATACGTTAGCCGTAAAAGCAGCGTACTCATCAGCCTTTTGTCTGGGATCATATCCGACTAATATCGGTTTATCGTATCCAAAGTTTTCTAATACATATTTCCCTATGGCGATAGTTAGTTTTTCAACGTTTTCACCGTTAAAATCTTTGCCTAATATGGCTCTCCAACCATCCGTTCCAAATTTTATACTCACAATAATTCTCCTATCTTTGTAAGATTTTAGCATGAATGCATCTCATTTAAAAATAGTATTTTTTTGTAACAAAATGTAACGATTTGACCAAAATATTAAAGTTTAAAAAAAAATGCCGTTATATACATTATCTAATTACAATTTCTGTACAGGTAATTCAGGAGGCATGATATGTCTGAAAGTGAAGAAAAACGAGATATCAGTATGCAAGTAGCAAACTATAACTATAATATGGCCGAAGCACAGTCAAAACTTTCCGGTCAAAATCGGGAAAAATATGAAGAATTTAAGGAAAGAATTGCTCAGTTTGCCAAAGTTGATACTATAGAAGAAGCAAAATCATTGTCAGCAAAAATATTACCTGTATCTCAAGAGATAAATCAATTTAAGGTAGGACTTGGTACTTGTACGATTATCAATCGTAGTGATTTGTTTAGGATTTCTCTTAATTCGGAGGAAGAATTTATAAGTTACGATTTTTCATAAGCAGGAGGAGTTTAGATTATGAGTAACAGTATATCATCAAATTTGTACAACATTAAGAAGAATGTTTACGATTTTAATAACCAAAAAGCCAATAATGAATCTACGGTAAAAGAGGCTGAACTAAACAAAGAAGTCTTGAACATGTCTGTTTCAGCGTTGATAACGGCATATTCACAAGGTAAGCTTACAGTTAATGACGTAGTGCAATGGTGTAATGCATATAATTGTGAACTTAATACCGAAGAAGACGGTGTAATTAAATTTGATTTTCAAGGAAAGTCATATTCGATATCAACCAAACAAACACCTGCTTCAAATGTTGCAGATAGTGAATTTACATATACCTTAGAAGATCTGAAAAATTCTTATAAATTAGAAGATAATATAATTGAGAAATTTTTTACAAAAAATGCAACGGTAGAAACATACACTTTAAAACCGGATAGCGGTTTTTCTACAATAGAAGAATTGTTAAACCATGTTTATAATAATTATACGAATTATAATGACACAGAAGTTGAAGTAGAAGGTGCTGCTACAGGGGGCGGAACTGAAGCTTTGACAGGTCTTGCTTATTATAAGGCAAGACTGCAAGGTGTTTTGGCTTCAAAAAAAGCTTCTGTAGTGCAAAATTTACTTGCAGAATTTACAACGGATTTTTCTTCAGGAAATATTACATCATCAGTAGCTATACAAATATTAAAGCTTTTTGGTGCCGGTAATATAACACCAAATGTAACAATAAAAGGTAGAATTAAGACAGAAGTCTTGCAATTTGTTTTATTTAACAAAGCTTTCACGATTAGATGCAACAGTATTGTAAATTCATCAGACAAACCAATAAAGATTGACGGTAAAATAGGTGATTTTAAACAAGGAAAAACAAAGGTAACATGGTTAGCTGCCGGTTTGATATCTCTAAACAGTAGTAAACAAGGACAAAAAATAATTCAAAACTCTATAAAAGCTGATAAAGATGGCGTTACCATAACATTTAATGGAATTAATAAATCATACCAAATAACAAACGAAGAAATTAAATCAGCAAAATCTTCAGGAGCTTATTCGAGCGGTGATGACGATGTATTAGTATTAGAATTAGCAACAGAAAAATTAAGACGAGATATTGCGTCAGGCAGAGTTTATTTAGAACATGCTAATTATTATTCAAATAATGATACAGGTAATCCGGGAGAAGGTCTTTTGAATGGTCATATAGAAGATTTTCTGTACTATATGACAGGAAACACTCCTACATATCATAACAAAAAAGTATCAAGCGGAATTTCAGCAGATGAGGTTTTAAAAACACTAAAAACAAATAAATATGCTGTGCAAGATGGCTCTCAGGCATTGAACTTTTCTCTTTTTAAGGGAACACACAAATTAAAGACAATTGACGGAAAAGAAATAACAATTGAATTATCGTCTAATCAGGGTATGTCTGTGAAAAAACTTACGGAAAAAACTATTACAATAGTAAATCCGACCAATAGTACGGAATACACAATGACTTTAGAAAACTTTGCCAAACTTGGCATAAGAAGTCTTACAATTATATCGACAGAACAGTATAATTTTGATTCAGTCAAGGATATAAATGCAAATGCGCTATTCGGAAGTAAAACGTCATACACTTTAGATGAATTTTGGGAAAGAATTCATTCAAGTTCTTCTGATATAAGTATTCCAAAATTAAGACAAACTATTGATTATTTTATGGAATATTATGCTATTAACAATGATTATGATAAAGAAGACTTTATTAAAAGCTTAATTAAAACCATAAATAGCTTGGTGGGTATTAAAAATACGATTCCTGTAAAAATTACAAAACAAGCAATAGAAAAGCTAAACAATATTGGCGGATTTGATCAACTGGACAATATATTCTACAGCAGTGCTTTTAGAGCAGAGTATTATAATGGTGTTGACGGATATATTGATGATTTTGGTCAAGGCGCAACCGGAGATTGTTGGTTATTAACAGCTTTAATTTCATTAAATTCTACAATGTCAGGGAAACAAATTCTTAGAGATTCTGTAAAAACTGATGCTGATGGTAATATAACAGTTACTTTTAAAGGAATAAATAAATCTTATACAATATCTCTTGAAGAGATGGTTGAGGCAAGACAAACAACGGCATATTCCAATGGTGATAACGATGTGCAAGCTATAGAATTAGCAACCGAAAAACTCAGACGTGATATAAGCGCCGGAAGAGTTAAACTTGCATACGGAAATAACGGAGCAAAAGATACTGACGATGGTTCTGCCGGGGCTGGTATAAATGGTGGACATACATACAATATGCTATATTATCTTACAGGAAATAAAGAATCTTATTTTGTAAATTCTACTGATAGTAAAGATAAAAATAATGTATTGGAATTTTTACGAAAATCTAAAGCCGAATTGCAGTCAGGTAAACAAGCACTTTTTTTCTATTTAAGGTCAGGTAATTATGAAACCAAGACAATAGATGGAAAAACTTTAAATTTAGAATTATCTATAAGTCATTCTCTTTCCATCACTCATATTACAGATAATACAGTAACAATTATAAATCCATGGAATTCTGATGAAAAATATACACTGAGTTGGCAAGAATTTCTAAAATTATCTCCATATTATTTGGGTGCTACATCAACAACATTAAATGATGCAGCGAAAAAGACCGAACGTCAAACTTATGCGAACAAACAAGTAGATAACTACAAGACACAATTAAAGAACTACTCAGGTGTAAGCGAGAAGTTTGCAGACAAAGTAAAAGCAGATGTAACCAATTATACAAACGGCAAGATTACAAAAGATGCTTTTGATAAGAATATAAAATCCACATACAAAAGCTGCAGCAAATGAAGCAGCCAAGAAAAAGACCGAACGTCAAACTTATGCGAACAAACAAGTAGATAACTACAAGACACAATTAAAGAACTATTCAGGTGCGGGCGAAAAGTTTGTTAGTTTTGTAAGCTCTCTAGTACAACAGTATATTGACAGCAAAATTGAAAAATCTGTATTTGATTCAAAATTATCGGAGCTTTACAATTATGCTATATTATTATTAGAATTGACCGGAAGTATCACAGAAAACACTACTGTAAAGAAAAATGACGATGGAACTTATGTAATTACTATAAAGAACAATGACGGCAGTAAAGAGGTCAGAAAATATAATACCGACAAGCAGCTTGTTTTGGAGCTATATTATGATACAAATGGCGTCGTAGTAACAAGGGGTATCAGAAACTATGACGATAATAAAAATTTAACATCCAAAATTACTAAAAATTATAATAAGGACGGTGGCTATACACAATTTACCTATAGAGCATCAACGGGAGCTGTTACCAGAAAAGATTTTGATAAAGATGGAAAAGATGTAACAGTATCAGGCTACAGCCAAATTAAAAAAGGCAAATTCTCAAAACATGGAATTAATAAAACTACTCAACAATTGTATAACCACATAACATCTAATTTGGATAAAAAATTCTGCCACGCTTACTGGTTTGATTGGTCAACAAGAGAGATATTAAGACTATATGTTGGAAAATCATGGCGTGAAGAGACATTGTCGATTACATTAATGGAAGCCTCTCAAGTTGGCAAAGGCAAACCAAGTAGTTCTTCTAAAACGTATAATTCAACATCAGAAACAGGATTTGAAACTAGTATTAATCAATGGTTAAAATCTGCATTAAAAAATGCATACGGTTATGATCCCGAGGATGTAAAAGGTTATTTCTTCTCAAGCTCATCCAATATGAGTAAAGAAATGGCAACTCATAAAGATATGAAAACATTTGTCAGAAAAAATATAGAAGACTTAATTTTAGGCAAAAATCTTCCAAAGAGTTTGCAATTTGCCTCAGGAGATTTGCACTATGCAGTATCAAATGCTCGTGTTCTGTCATCAAAACTTAGCGGTAAAACATTAACATTAAAAGTATTTGATATTTATGATTTTGATTTAAAATATATCGACAAACTTAATGATAAATCAAGTGGCGGTATCGTTCTTAATGCCGCAGGAGCTGCAGCTATGAAAGACGGGAAGTTTGTTCCATACTATCATATAACAGAAGTAAAAATTGATTTGTCAAAAATATTCACAGCAAGCCAACTAAAGAAGCTTGGAATTTCATAATTGGAATCCCATAAACAAAAAGAGTTCGGTTTATATTTAAACCGAACTCTTTTTTATTCATCACTTGTTTATTTTTTACCTACTGTTCTCCACTTGATATTCATATAATCAAGTGCGAAAGTTCCTGAACCTTTACCGTCATCTGTAAAAGTAATAGGTAATTTGCCTTCTCTTTCGCATACTTTTAGTGTCCAGATTTCTTCCCAAGTATTATCTTTTTTTGGCTTAGAAATTTGAGTATCTGTTATTGCAACTGTAAAGCAATCTTTTGTTGCAATTCTTAATCCGTAAGCACCTACTGAAAATATAGTATCTTGTTGTAATTGAGGTGATGCAATTGTTTTTCCGGGAAGCGGAACTTCTCCGATAAAGTTATAGTATGCAAAAACGCTTGTTGTTGTAAACATTGCTAAAGCGAGTAAAAATGCTTTAATCTTGGACATGTATATATCTCCTTTCATATTCCTAATCTATGTGATAATGATATCATAAAACCTTTTTTTTTGCACTATATAATCTAAAAAACCATTAACTATTGTTACATAATTGTTGGAGAATATAATTTACGTTTTTTGATGACTCATTATTTTAACGAATCCAAAAACTGTATGTGCGCAAGTCTTGCCATCAGTGAGGTTGGAAATACATCAACATAATATTTTAATTTTTGTGCACATTTATTATAATGAAATTTTGCGTTATTAAATTCCGTATCTTCATTTACTGTTAATCCTAACTGTTTAGCATTATCAAAAATCGCATTTGCAAAACGTATAATTCTGTCAACACCTTCTTTTTGATAACTAAATTGAACGGCTTTGTTAATAAAACCTTTTGTTTCAGAAACTAATTTTTCGTTTTCATTATAAGAATCCAATTTGCTTAAAAGAATTCCATATCTTTTATTTATTTGTTCATGTAACGCAAAGAAAGCTTTATACGCTTTTTTGTTACTGATAATTAAAGTACAATATCTTATAAATAACCAAGCAATATAAACTAAAAGTAATACGCTGAAGAGAATTCCTATTAGCATTTTAACCCCTTTTCACACTATAATATCAATATATCACAAAGAACAAAAATTAATAAATCTTTCCGTACATCCAATACGTTCTTAAAACTTTTTTTACATAATTTTTCGTTTCAGGATAAGGAATTTGCTCTACAAATTCATCTGTATCATTATAGTTAAGTTTAGTAAACCAACTCGTAACTGAACCGATTCCCCCGTTGTATGCGGATATTGCATACAAATCTCTGTTTAAAAGAGAACGTTTTAATCCTGAATAATACAAGCTTCCCGCAGCAATATTTGCAGCTGCATTATCAAAATGAGCCGGAATAGCATTGTTTTTAACTACTTCTGAGTATGTTGCAGGCATTAGCTGCATTAAACCCGTCGCACCGACATAACTTTTTGCATTTGGATTAAAATGGCTCTCTTCTTTTAATATAGCTTGTAATATTATGGGGTTATTATTTCCTTTAAGTTTATCTATAATATCATAATAGTGAAGCGGGTAAACAAGCCGCCATCTCAAATCATCATATTGAGGTTTTACAGCGGTTTCGTCCATTGCATTTCTTGCCATAACGGCAGAAACGGTGTAGTCGCCTTTTTCATAAGCTATCCAGCTCTGAATGAATTTATCTTTTTTACACAATTCTTCAACTAAATCATAGTCTTTCAAAAGGGCTAAATTAACAACAAGATTGCTGTCTAAAGACTTTCTGTACGGGAAGACTACAGGTTTTTCTGTCAGTTCCAGAAACGGAAGAAAACCGTCATCTTTATATAAGTTATTTGTCGCTCTTAGAGCATAATATGAATCAGGGAATTTCACCAAAACTTGTTTGTAATAATTATTAGCACTTTCATAGTGTTTAAGCTTGTATGCAATTTTTCCCATAAAATAAGTTACGGCAGGGGCGGACTTAGCAGTAGGAAATTTTTTAATATGCAAAAATCCGAGCCTTTGAGCATCATAGTATTTTTTTTGCAAATACTTACTCATAAAAATATTATACAAAGCATCAGCTGAAAATTGTCCGTTTGGATACTGTTCATACAGAGTTCTGTAGCAAGCTTCTTTTAAATTGTTTTCAACTGCCTCATTACAGTTCAAATAAGCAACATAATCCGCACCTGTAGATTTCAGGTTAAATGACACAAGCTTTTTTATCCCGTCTTTTCTCGGAGAAAAAGAGGACACATATCCGTCTATTACTTCATATATATCATTCGGCTCTGTTGTATTGGCAAATTCTTTTAGACCTTTTTCTGCGTATTCGTTTGCTTTTTCTTTGTTTCCAAGCTTGTATTCATTTTTCGCAAAATCTGACCAGCTCTCAGCCATCGTTGTTTTATTTAAATACTCCTTTGCTTTTTCGTATTCACCGTTTTGATAATAGCTTTTTGCAATAAGTAAATTGTCATAATTATTCAGTTGTACGTCAAGTTTTTTTATCTCATCAATTGCGTTAATTGAAAATCTTCCATCAGGAGCCTTTTCTATATAGTTTTTAAAATATAAAAACGCATTTTGGATTGCTTTTTTTTGTCGTTTTTCTGACTTAGGCAGATTATTAATAGTAATCATTCCTAAATAATAGTTAGATGCTATAGCGTAATCACTTGAAGGATGTTTTTTAATGATGCGTTTAAAGTGTGATTTTGCTTTTTTATCATTTAATTCATACATCAATATTGCTAAGTTATATTCACTAATCGGTACAATTGAAGTTTTGGAATTTGAATTTACAATCTTTTTGTATTTTTTTATAGCAAGCTCTTTTTTCCCTAATGTTGTTGCGCATCTTGCTTGTCTAAAAAGAGCGGCTTGCTTCAAATTTGAGTTATGAGGAATTCTGCCGAACTCGATAAATGCCTGCTCGAAGTCATTGTTTTTATAATATTTTAGAGCCGCAGAGTAGGTTTCAACACCCTTTGAACCTGCGGAAGTATTGCTATATATAAAATATCCGATTGTAAAAACAGCAATAAAAATTAGTATATATAAATCATATTTATGTCGTCTTCGCATTTATACTTAATCCCAAAATAATAATAACCCGTTTTTTTTAACTATTTACGGATTTTTACCCTATATTAACATTCTAATATAGATTTATGCAAAATCAAAATTCTGTAATAAAAAATTACATTTTATCCTCAGAGCCGTTTATTTTAAACGACAAAACAGATATTTGTCCTTCTGAATTTTCGACCCCTGAATTTACCCCTGAATTTACCCCTGATAGTTATTTATATCATAAACCCTCAAAGCAAAATAAGGGTGAGATTTCCCTTTTTCTTTTAAAAATATGACAAATGTGTCATCAAAATAGAATAAACGCGGCTGTTCTGCAGCTCTTGGGCCTGCTGATGTTGTCATCATAGTTATAGCAGCTTCGCTTTTTAATTTAACACCTTCGTTATTCATTTCAAATTTAACAGTTTCCAAGGCTTTATCTATTTTGAGTCTTGTACCCTTAATCCTATTTCCTTCAAGTTCACTAAATTCTTTTTCTTCAAAGAATTTTAAATTGGGAACCTTTAGCTCGTCCGTATTTCCCATTCTTCTATTGCCGTTATAAGCCAGCTGCTTTTTAAGCATATCGGCATATATCAAATTAAACTGTTTAGTATTTGCCGTTTTGTATATATAAACCTCATCTCCGCTTTCCGTATTTAAAACAACAGCATATTCATCAGGTGAGTAGAAAAGAACTTTTACACCTTTTCTCAAATCATCTTTCGACCGTTTTGAAATACCAAAAAATTCTGCTTGCGTATCCCTGAAATCGGATTTTCCTAATTTGTCAAAAGCTGTCGTGAACTTAAAATCTTTTTTCAGCATTGCGTAGATTATATAGCTTTCTGTTGTTGGATTAAAATTAAGTTTACCTAATATATCACTAGTTTCATTAAATTTCTTTTTTATCCCCTTTTCTATTATTTTTTTTGTATTTTTAGTAATTTTGCCTGCATATTTGTAATAACAATTATCATTAATGTCATCAGTTGTAATTTCCCGTCTGTTTAATTCATTTGCAATTTTAGGAGTTCCTTCGGGAAATTTAACTATTCCAAATGTAAATTTATCCATCAAATCATTCCAAACAATTTGAAAAGTTCCCACCCAAACCCTGTCTTGTGCGTTTGAAGAAGTTTGCATAGTAGGTAATACATCTATATTTGAAGCAAAAACTGCTTGCATGACAAATATAAAAACAAATATAGAATATAATATTTTTTTCATAATACTCTCCCTTATATAAATACATTTTAGCACAGTTACACTATTAAACCTTCACATAGAACAAACCTGCCTAAAGGTACAACCTCGCTATATTTATTTAACGACTCACAAAAACATTTGTTCTCACAAAAACCTCCCGATAAATAAATTTTGTCAGGGCGTTTTGCAAAATTCCAAGCGTTATAAGCAATTCCATGCACGAATTTTGATATAGCTTCCGAAGGTTTTACTCCGCTCGATATTGAATCCATAATTTTTTCCATACCGAAAATTCCGCAAGTAACAACAAATTTTTCTTCATCAAATTTTAGATCATTTGAATTAACGTCATAAAATTTTATTAACATTTCTACCGTTGCGCCTGTTGAGCTTGCGCAAGATGTATTCCAATCCATATCATGGAATTTTCCGTTTTTAAAATTTATCCATTTTGCATCACGGCTTCCCAAATCCAAAACGGTTGCATTTTTATCTATATTCAACTTCTTTGCACCGTTAGCAAGTGCTATGATTTCGTTTTCGCTTGCATTTGCCATATGACCGCAAGAACGAGTCGGAATAATATTCTGTTCTTTTATTATTTTCGAAGGCAAAATATAATAATTTTTACCATCAAAACTCTTCAGGCAAAACTTTTCATCAATAATTTTATCATTTGTGATAACTTTGGAATAAGTTGTTCCTGCATCTAAATATACTGTCATATAAATAGTTTATCAGGAAAATAAATATATAGGGCAATTTTTTGAAAGAAAAATACTTTATATAAATAAGAGGATAAAAATATGGCTGATCCAAAAATAGATTTTAATTTACCAATCTCTAAAAACCTAAAAATCATCTACGGTAATGACGGAAATATTAACAGTGAGAAAGAAGCCAAAATGGCGGAATCATTATTAAAATTTGCAAGACCTAAAGAATCAGAAGATCCTTTAAGGCTCTATCAATTAAAGCAATCTCTTGAAAATTATAATGCTCTTGGCGAAACTCCGGTATTATCACACTACGCTAAAAAAGCATACCATTATATTGTAAATCAAGGCATTGATTTATATGCCAAATTTATTAACCGTATCAACGATAAAAATCTTGCTCAACACATCAGATAATATCTTTATGCATATTAGGAAGCGGTTTATTTATTAATGTTTCTAATATATTGACTAATCTATCTACAATGTCGTTTATTGTTTTAGGTTTGTTGCGTGTGTATGAAAAATACCCATGTGATACAACTTTCGATTTTTCTTTGTCTATTAATTGAAAATAATCGTTTTTAAAATATGAAATGTCATCTTGTCTTAATATATATTTTGAAAAATCTGTGGTTTTTTCTTCAAACATTTCACAAACTTTTGAATTTGTTGTATTCGGATACGGATAAAACCGTGCACCGAAATTGAAACTTGTAGTTGATTGGATTTGCATTAAATTTACCCCTTAAATTTACCCCTTGTATTTACCCCTTGCCGCCTAGAATCTCATAAAGTTCATGTTATGTTTTTCTAAGTATGCTTTTAAATCACGTTTAATTTCAGGAGCTAAAATGTATAAAACAATTACGTTTGGAATACAAAGAGCTATCATCATAGCATCTGTAATATCAATAACCGATTTAACATTCATGACAGAACCTATTATAATGAACAAGCAGTAAATAAGATTGAATGTAAGAACACGTTTTTTACCTTCGCCGAGCAGGAATGTCCAAGCTTTTTGTCCATAGTATGCCCAAGAGATTAAGGTTGACATAGCAAACAAAACTGCAATAAGCGAAAGAACAACAGGGAAGAACGGGATTACTGATTGGAAAGCGTTTGAAGCAAGTTCAATACCTGAGATTTCGCCAACTGAGCTCATATCAAGAACCCCTGATGATACGATAGCTAAAGATGTAAACATACAAAGCACACCTGTTAAAAAGGTTTCAAGCAGAGCAACAAACCCTTGTGAAACGGCTTCTTTAGTTTGAGCGGTAGCATAAACTATAGCAGCTGCTCCGGTTCCGGCCTCATTAGACTGGACAGAGCGTCTTAAGCCAATAATTATAGTTCCGAATACTCCGCCGGCAACAGCAGTCGGGTGGAATGCTTCGTGGCAAATAAGCGATACAACGTGAGGCATACTTTTAATATTTGCAAAAATAACGATTAAGCCTGAAATAATATACAAAACGCACATTGTAGGAGTTAAAATTGTTGTAACTTTTGCTATACTCTTAATACCGCCTACTACAACCATACCGATAAGAATCGCTGCAATAAGTCCGATTACCCAAGTAAAACCATGAAAAATGCTGTTTTCACCGCCTGTAATAAATACAATTTGGTGGGCAGTTTGATTAATTTGAATCATATTTCCGCCTGTTAAACCGCCTCCGATACAAAGTATAGCGAATAATACGGATAAAGGCTGACCTAACCAACGCATTTTCCTTCTTGTTAAACCGTGAGCAATATAGTGCATAGGGCCGCCTGATACGGAACCGTCTAGGTTAAATCTTCTGTACTTTACGGCTAAAGTTGCCTCTACAAATTTTATTGACATACCCAAAAGCGCACCTGCAAAAATCCAAAATGCAGCACCTGGGCCCCCTATAGAGATTGAAATAGCAACACCTGCGATACTTCCGATACCGATTGTACCTGATAGAGCAGTTGCAAGGGCTTGAAATGATGAAACTTCACCGCTTCCATCTCCACCTGCAGGCTTTGATACAACTTCTATTGCGTGCTTAAAGCCCCATATTGCCATTCCTCTAAAATATATAGTAAAAAATATGCCGGCAATTAAAATCCAAAATATAATTAACGGTACTTTGCTTCCGCATATTGTTATAGGGAAAAAGATTATATCTGCCACAAAATCAGACACAGGTGCAATATGTTTATCCATAAATTCATCAACATTCATTGCACTTGCAGTTTGCAAAGTCATCAAAATTGTGAACATTAAAGTTAAAAATCTTGTCATAATCTCTTTCTCTTTTCCTTATGTTTTTATATTATGGTAAGTAGAGTTGCACTTAACATTGTGTAAGCTAGTGTAATTTGTACAATTCAACTCATATTAATTAATTTTACCCCAAACATGTCAACTCTTTAAAAAATCTTTACAATATAGTAAAGAAATGTAACAAATTAAGCAAAAAAATTTTTTTGAAGATTTAATATAAAAAAAGGAGTTTAAAATGCAAATACGCTCAATAGATAATACGAATTTTCAAGCTTTGAAAATAAGTCCGAAATTACGGGCAGAATTAGCTAAATCAACGGATAGATATTTAAAATCACTTGATAATTACGGTGAAACAATGGCTGATGTAAAGCTATATAATGTTGTTTTTGATGAAAATATGCGTACTCCTAAAATATTTCACACTATCAAAAATTCAACAAGAGATTATTTTGCGGAATTAAAAAATGAAGAAAATTATCTCGGAAAATATTACGAAAGACCCGCGGGGGATGACGGTGATACGGTTGGTGGTTTTTACCCTGATACACCAATGGTATTCAGAAAATTATTTGGTGAAAATGCAAAAGAGAAATATGGGAAATTTAAACGACAAGATGCCTTGACACAAGCCGCCGAATACAGCAGGATGCTGGAAGAGGCAGAGATTAAAGAAATAAATAAAAGAGCTAAAGAAGAGGCACAACAATCTTTTGCAGAAACTCTAAAAAAAGAAAACCAAAGAATAGTTAACAAATTAGCAGATGAGTTGATTGAAAAATTCGGATATGAGCCGCCAAAAGATATTATTGAAAACAAAAAGAGCTGGTGGCAAAAATTATTCAATTAAAATAAAAATAAGATGGCGGATCCTCCCGCCATTTTTTATTTAATAACAATACAGATTACTTAATTTTTTGAGTGTGGTATGATGGTATAAAGAGTCAGCAATTAATACGGAAGGAAAAATATGACAAAAATATCTGTTAAAGTATGTGTAGGTACAACCTGCTTTGTTATGGGCGGAAGCGACCTTATGGAATTAAAGGATATAATTCCTGCAAGATATAAAGACAAAGTTGAACTGTCAGGGATTCCGTGTTTAGAATTATGCTCAAAACAGGGAGAATTTTCTCAAGCACCTTATGTTACGGTTGATGATGAAATAATCACTCAAGCAACTGTGGATAAAGTGTTAACGGCTATAGACAACAAATTGGGAGAACAATAAGATAATGAAAAATGCAGGACAAGCAATTCATATAAAAAAAGAAGTACTGGTTAGAATTATAAAAGCATTCCTTTCGGATAATTTTGAAGAGCAAGCAAGACTTATACCTTTTGCAATCAGACCAAAAGGTATGGAAGTTCCTTACAGATGCTGTATTTATAAAGAACGTGCTATTATTAAAGATAGAACTATTGCAGGGCTTGGATTTCAGATAGAAGAAGACGATGAAACAGTTTCTCTTTCTACTTATGCTAAAAAAGCACTTGAAAGAAAAGAAATTGACGATAAGAATTTAACAGTTTTACAAGCAGCTTGTAAAGGGTGTTTAACAAACAGAATTTATGTAACAGACCTTTGTCAAGGCTGTATTGCAAGACCATGTCAGACAGCTTGTAAATTTGGAGCAATTACCGTAATTAACGGTAAATCAATTATTGACGAAGAAAAATGCAAAAAATGTCAAATGTGTGTAAAGGTTTGCCCTTATAACGCTATCGTTAAAATTACCGTTCCCTGCGAGGATTCTTGCCCTGTAGGTGCAATCAAGAAAGACGAAACAGGATTTGCAAGCATTGATTACTCAAAATGTATAAACTGCGGAAGATGTATTGCCTCTTGTCCGTTTGGTGCGGTTCACGAAAAGAGCCAAATTATAGATATTTTGAAAGCTATAAAGTCGGATAAAAAAGTTATAGCGATGATTGCGCCATCTATTGCAGGTCAATTCCCGGGAAACATTTATCAGCTTAAAACCGCTATTATTCAAGCAGGATTTGATGATGTTTATGAAGTTGCTCAAGGGGCAGATATTACAGCAACAAATGAGGCTAAAGAATTTTCCGAAAGAATGAAGGAAGTTCAAGCAAAGAATAACGAATGGATTGATGCTTGGGTAAATGAAGGCGGATACGCTGAAAGCGAGCAAGAAGAAAAAGCTGATGAAAAACAGGAAGAAGAAAAGAAAACATTTATGACAACTTCTTGCTGTGCAGGGTATAACCAGCTTGTTAAAAAACATTTGCAAGATATTAAGCCTTATGTATCAGATACAAAAACTCCTTTGTACTATACGGCTGAAATCGTTAAAAAAGAACATCCTGAAGCTGTAACAGTTTTTGTAAGTCCTTGTGTAGCTAAACGTGCGGAAGGTTTTGATAACGAAAATGTCGATTATGTAATGAATTACGAAGAACTCGGTGCTTTATTTGTCGCTAAGAAAATCGAGATTATGTCTTGCGATGAAACAAAATACGTTACAGAAAGCTCAAAACAGGCAAGATGCTTTGGATATTCAGGCGGTGTCGCGGATTCTGTTAAATCTGCTCTTAGGGATGAAAAATCAGTTAAACCTTTTGTAATCAATGGTTTAAATAAGGAAAGTATACGACAACTCAAACAATTTGCGGCAAAAAATGAATGCGAAGACGGTTGTAATTTGATTGAAGTAATGTGCTGCGAAGGCGGATGTATCGGCGGTAATGCATCATTAAACAACCAAAAGACCGCTAAAAAACTTATTGATACACTTGCTTCAAATAGTGAGGATATTCCGAAAATATAATTATATTACATTTTTAATATTTTATTTAATTTAGGAATTAGTATTAAAAGTATCAAAAATGCAATAAAAGATAGTATTGCAAGCGGTGTAAAGAGTTGTACGGAAGTTAATGTTTCATATTTTCCGCCCCAAAATCCTGCAAAAAAATCACCGATAAAGCAGGTTAAGAACCAACAGCCCATTGTGAGAGATAAGAATTTTCTTGGGGCAAGTTTTGATACAAGAGATAAACCTATAGGGGACAAGCAAAGCTCTGATACTGTCATTACCAAATATGCAAAAACAAGCCACAGAGGAGATACTAAAGAAACTTCGGCGGATTTGCCCCCAAAAATCATAATTACATAAGATAAAGACATTAATAATAAGGCAATTGCAAATTTTTCAACAGAAGTAGGCTCTTTTGATTTTTTTCTTAACCACTCCCATAATATAGACATCAAAGGTGCAAGAGTGATTATAAAAAGCGGATTGAGTGATTGAAAATACCCTGTAGGAATTTTGTACCCTAAAAAACTCCTGTTTGTTTGATATTCTGCAAAAAGTGTAAGTGATGAACCTGCCTGCTCAAAACATATCCAAAAAGGTATTGTAAAGAGCATTAATACAACTAAGGCAATAAGCCTTTCGTTTCCGCCATTTTCTTCGTTATTTTTATCGTCTTTAATTGAAGTAACAGGGTTTAATCCTTTATCACCCAGCAATTTGTTTTCATAAATTTTATATAAGAATAACCCGATTAGCATTCCTATACCTGCTGATGCAAATCCCCATTCAAATCCGTATTTAACGGCAAGAGTTCCGCAAACAAGAGGAGAGAAAAACGCACCTAAATTTATGCCCATATAAAAAACTGTGAACGCTGAATCTTTTTTTGAGTTGTCATCACCGTATAAAAGCCCTAGAACGGAGCTTATGTTAGATTTAAAACATCCATTAGCACAAATCATTAAAAACAAGGCAAAAAGAAATAGACTTTTTGGTGCAAACGCAAGAATAAACAAGCCTAATGACATTAAAATCCCGCCTGCGGTTATACATCTTCTCTGCCCGAAGTACCTGTCTGCAAGATATCCGCCTATTAGCGGCGTAAGATAAACAAGTCCGGTATAAATCCCATAAATATTTCCTGCTTTCTGAGCCGAAAACATAAGGTTTTGAACCATATAAAGAACGAGCAAAGCCCTCATTCCGTAATACGAAAACCTTTCCCACATCTCAACAAAGAAAAGTAAATATAACCCTTTCGGGTGGTCTTGTTTAAACAAATTCAGCATAGAATTATTTTAGCATAATTAATTAAACATTTTAAAAAATAATAGAACGCACATTTCCACCATTAAATTTTCGGTGGGAATGAATGTACAATTTCCACAGGCCCTTATGTTTGTTACATTCTGCACCATACTTGCTAAAAAATAGTAGGTTGGGCTTTCAGCCCAACAACAAATATTTCTTTTAATGTTGGGGTTGAAACCCCAACCTACAATCTACCAGAATAAGTTATCTAGGCTCTGTCGTATTGACGCACCTTAAATTCTACATATTGCTGTTCAACACTCTTTCAATACAAGCTTTTGGTGAATAATTCCACTCCCTTGCGGAAATTCTTGAAACCTTCAAGCCTGAACGCTCAAAAATAGCTTGTTTTCTCATATTTGATACTCTTGAAACAGTTTTGTCTTCAACTCCGTCACATTCAACCACAAATTTGTCATCAACGAGCAAATCCGCACTAAGTCCTGCAATATCTACTCCGCAGGTAACTTTGTGGTCTATTGAGCGAAAGGCATCTGCAACTTCTTTTTCAAAAGAGTTTTTATAAATATTTTCGTCAAACTCATCGCTTTGAGAAAGTGCGTATCTATCTTCGTACTCTGAGCAGAACCCGAGATAACTTCTCAAAATTCCCTCCGGTAATTCTCTCGGATCTTTAGAGATAAAGTTTATCATCTGATATCTTGCACGAGTTATAGCAACGTTAAACAAATTCGGTTTTTGCAAGAAAATCAAGCTTTGAGGAAAACTGTTGTTTGCATAAGCCCATGAGATTAGAATAATATCTCTTTCATCACCCTGAAATGTATGTGCTGTACCGATTTCAATCTGATGTTTTTCTATCATATGTTCTGATAAAACTTTCGCAACAGATATCTTCAACTGTTCAACCTGCGCTCTAAACGGTGATATAATCCCTATTGAAACAGGATGCTCAGGATTTTTTCTCTCATCCTCCACAACAATTTCGTGCAAGCGTTTTACAAGCTCCTCTATCTCAGGTAGGTTTCTTGTTGCATCAAAATCGACTTTACCATCAGGAACAACAACTGTTTCAAGAACTTTTTTAGAATTGTCATTCCTTCTCATAACCTTAATTCTTCCGCCATAAAATTCTTTATTGGAAAAATTAATAATTGGCGGCAAGCTTCTGAAATGTTCATCAAGAAGAACAGGGTGCATTGAATAATAATTTGCCAAATCAAACATGGAGTTGGTTCTGAATCTCCACATAAGCTGGTATCTGTCTCCTATTCCGTACTGTGACATAAACGATTGCTCTTTAGCCTTTTCCAAGAACGAAAGGTGAGGTAATTGTTTATCATCACCCACAACTACTGCTTTTTTCGCCCTGAATAGAATAGGGAAACAGCTTGCTATATCGCATTGAGAAGCCTCATCAATAATTGCAACATCAAACAACCCCGGTTTTAAAGGTAGTGAACCTGATGCAGCGTAAGTTGTAACGCACCAGCAAGGAAAAGCCTCCATAAGCGGTTTAAAATCTTCTTGTTCAAGAAGTCTGTTTTGAAGATTTTTCTTTCTTTCCGTCAATGATTTTGAGTGTACAAAAAGTCTTTGACGTTTAACAGGGTCTTGCATTAACCCTCTAAGAGCTTCTCTGCGCTTATTTTTCAAAATATCAATAGCAAGTCTTTTCTGCTTGCGTTTAAGATTTCTTATCTGTTCTGATAAAACGTGGATATTACCAATCTTTTGAATTTCTGTTTCAATCTTTCTTGCTTCATATATAAGCTTTGCAAACTCTAACTCGGTTTGAAGAATAGAAAGGTTTTCGTTATTAACGTTAAAATTTTTGATATTTAAAATTTTCTTCAAATTATTCAAAGACGAATGATTTTTAATTCCTGCCCAGAACCCTGCTTTCTCTTGATTAGCAGAAAGCGTATGAATAGTTGTTTCTATTGTTTGTATCTCATCACCTTTCAAAACTCTTGTAATGTAGAAATGGTTTTGATGCTGGGGTTCTTCCATTTTTATTCTTTCATTAACAGAATTCCATTCTTCTTCAAGTTTAATTATTTTTTCCGATTTCTTTTCCATATCTGATATTGCTTTTAAAAGCTCCTCCATATCAGAAACATCACAAAGCATAGTGTTTTCGCTACCTTCATTAAGGTCAATTTTTTCTGCAAGAAGATCTTGTAATTGCATAGAGAGTTCTCTTTGATAGTTTAACCTTCCTGCTCTGAGTGCCAAAAACGGTGCTCCAAGTTCATTAAGCCTTTCTGCAACTACATCAACCGCTTTATCCATACGGGAAGCAATAAGAACAGTCTTTCCGTTTGCGATAAGATGTGCCGCAAGGTTTACTATAGTTTGAGATTTACCTGTCCCCGGAGGCCCGAAAACAGAAACAAGTCTTGAATTTTCAACATTTTTTATTACATTTAATTGTGCATCTGATAACGACAACGGTGTAACAGGGAAAAAGTTTTCCAAGGTCTTTTGTTGAGAATCAACCGGTTTTGATTGGGTGTATTCTTCATTAATCAAATTTAAAACTGTTTCACGATAAACACCGCTCGGCTTTTCTGCTATTTGGGTTAATTCATGCAAAACTCCCGCTGTTGCGGAAGGACGCTTTGTAAGAATAATCGCACATTGGTTTGTAATATTTATTTTATCTAATTTTATTGCTTTTTTACTTGCTGTTTCTTCAGCTTCAATAATTTCGTCAATATTTTCTGAATCAATTTTTTCGTTGTAAAAATCTTTTGTAATATTGTCTTCTTCAACTTTACCGCCTGCATCAAGAGATATGTCAATATCAGGTACTATTGATTTAAGCGTAGTTAAGAATATATCTAACTTCTCTTGTGTGATAGGAACAGACGGAACAACGTCAAGCAAACCTTCAAGAAGTGATTCTGTTTCGTCCTCGTCATCTGATTTTTTCATTAATGCAGTCAGCGCACCTGTATTTAATGAGATAAATTCATCAGTTAGCATGCAATTAATATTTACACCATTTCTTTCAAGGTGGCATGGTGCATACAAAAGCGGAGTTAGAAATTCATTTTTTCTGCCGGTTTTGCTTTTGCCCGTCAGGAACAAATAACCATAGATTAAATATTTATCTTTTTGGCTTGTGTCAGCCTGAATCATAAGCTCAGTAATCTTTGGGTCAGAACCTTCAAGTTTCAAGTATTCAAGTCCTTGAGTGAACAAAGTATCGTCTTCATTTAAGAAAATCCATTTGTTATCCTTATCAGCCTTTAAGTTTCTGAAAGTTGAACTTTTGACTTCTTCTCTTACACAATCGTGTAAATATTGGCTTAATTTTTTTATAAAACTATTGTTAAACGCAGAATTAATAGCTCTTGTAGCTTCCTGTAACATCGCCTTTTCCCCTCTGTACTTATATAATGAAGTTATTATATCATATTATTATATTGCGGTAAATGATGTAAACAATGTAGTTTTATATCTCTAATGTTTTATTCAATAAATCTTTAAAACGTTTGGGACAATCTTTCGGTAAAAAATCGAGCGGATTTTTGACAGGGTTTAAATTCTTATCCAAAGATTTTACAATAAGTTTTGTCATTAATTCCGCATAAACTTCTGTCCATTTTCGAGTACAAAGAGCATAGAAGCTGACATTATTTTTTAAAAAAAGCTTTTCATTTTTTGTCAGGCTCATTAGGTTATAAGTCTCCTCCATAACTTTTCCCAAATCAGGCGTGAATTGTTTATGATACTTTTTTCTTAAATCTTTGTCTAACCCTCTATACCCATACTTTTTATATATTTGGTTTAATTCTATATTGTGCATTAGTTCATGTAATGTTACATGCAAAAAATGTCCTGTTGAGAATAGCTTCTCCCAACCTCTCAAAGAAGAATGAAAATCATTAGAAATGTGAGTTTTGTTAAAATCTTTATTTATTAATATTGTACCTTCTTTAAAAGCCCTTTTCTGCTTTAAATAAAAATCTTTCTCTCTTATATGTATTCCCAAATTTTGTTTATCATCAGCAAAAAGAATTTCTTTTTCATCATAAACCTGAATAACCGGAGGTTTATAAAAAAAAGGGAGCTTAAGTTTTTCCGAAAGTTTTTCTAAAATATCAAATGCAAACACAAAATCGGCACAAATAGATTTGTTATCTTTAAAATCGGCTTTTACCCCCCTTGATAGCAAATCTTGCTCTATTTTTTTAACATTTAATGTGTTTACGGTTTTAAGTATCTTAAAAGTTGTACCGGATTTAAAATTTGTTTCAGCACCTATTTTATGAACATTCATACTATTAAGCATACACGCAAAAATTTTTTTTTGCTACGCATATTTCCTTCCTATATAGGAGTTGATTATTTTTAAAATGTGTTATCTTATAAACGGAGAGATTTAATTATGAAAAAATTATTAATTATATTTTGCTTACTACTTATACAAAACGTTACGGCAGAAGAAGTTACCGTTCAAAAGCCAACTCCAAATCCGCTTACGGTTTCACAAAACATTATGTTTGAAAACTGTACTAAGATTTTTGGAATTAATCAGGAAAAATTGTTTTATTTAACCTTGGCTTCAATCTCAGCTAACAGGTTTAATATAGATGAAATCCAAAGTGCAAACGGATACATCATATTTTCCGCAAACAGGAACAAATATCTTGCATCAATCTCTAAGATAGATAAAACAAATGCAATTTTAAAGATTACACCTTGTAACAATGTTTATAATTTTCCTCCGGGGATAATTACAAACACTTTTAAATACATAGATTTGAATTTAACGACAAAAATCTAAATGTGGAACTGCTTCAAATTTACAAGTTTTACATTCCCTCGCCCGACGGGAGAGGGATAGGGTGAGGGGACAAAAAGATGAAAAAAATTGTGATTTTATTGCTGGTAACAATTTCAATTATCGGTTTAACTGCCTGCACAATAAGACAAGAAACAAGCCAAAAAGAGATTACTGTTTGGACTCTGCAAATGGGCGATTTTGCTGATTATATGTACAAGGTTATAAGAACTTATGAAAAATCACATCCCAATCTTCATATAAAATGGGTAGATGTTCCGTTTTCTGCCGCAGTTATGACAGATAATCCTCCGGATTTGATTAATCTTAATCCCGATTTTTCGGCTCTTTTGGCGCAAAAAGGAACTTTAGAAGAAATACCATTTGAAGCTGTAGAAAGTTTTAACCCTGAAATAATAAAAGCTTTAACATATAATGAAAAACTTTATTCTATCCCTTGGTATGCAACAAGCGCAATAACTATATACAATAAAGACCTTTTCGCAAAATCAGGAATATTAAGACTTCCTAAAACATACAAAGAGCTTGCTTCAATATCAGAAAAAATAAAAACTAATACAGGAGCATACGCTTACCTTCCGACTATAACCGAAAATGATACTAGATTTTGAACAAGTACGGAATATCGGAACTTTCGGATTTGAACTCAAAAGAATCAATAAAAGTTTTTGAGATGTTTAAGGATTTGTATAAAAAAGACTTAATTCCTCCTGAAACAATAACAATGACACATAGAGAAGCTCTTGAACAATATATGGCAGGCAAAATAATTTTCTATCAAGGTGGTTCAAACTTCTTGAACATGATTAGAGAAAACGCTCCGTCACCCTGTTGGACAAAATGATATTTCTGTTATGAACTTTGTAATCCCAAAACGTGCAAAAATGAAAAAAGAGGCTTTGGAATTTTGTCTTTATTTAACAAACGCTCAAAACCAATTAGAACTAGCGAAAATGACAAATATAATCTCGACAAATTCTGATGCATTGAATGATAAATTTTATAATGATAATTCCGACTTAATCTCAAAAGCCCGTTCCATAAGCGCAAAACAACTTAATCATATTTACCCTCAAATGAAACAAAGACGAGGACAAAAAGAAATTAACAATGCGGTAAATTCTGCCGTTCAAACAATTTTGCTTGACAAAAATTCAACAGAAAATACTCTGGACAAACTTACAAAAGATTTGGAAAATAACCTCTAAAACAAAAACCCTGATAAGCTTATCAGGGCAAGAAAGGGGAATTTTATAAGAGAGATTTTAA